>DMFG01000155.1 GCA_003450655.1 Coxiellaceae bacterium
GGTGATCCTTCATAAACATCTGGCGCCCACATATGGAATGGAACTGCTGAAATTTTAAATGCTAGACCTACTAGAATAAAAACAACAAAACAACTTACACAGGCACACTCTACTCCAAACAATCACCAATGACATTTAATGGGACAACCCGCTATAAAAACAAAGACCGGCTCACTGACCTTAAATTACACGGAAATAACTTTTTATTGATGGATAGCCATGAATATAAAATAGCCGTTAGCCCTGACCTGACCTTAACATTAAAAAATAAAGACATAGGCATTACAGGAAATATCAACATACCAAAAGCCACTATCAAACCTTATCAAGCTAAAAATGTTAAACGCTTACCGCACAGCGATATTCAATACAGCGCGCACACTTCTAAAAACCCGTGGACCATTCACGGAGATATTAATGCTACCTTAGGTGATCAAATCTATCTGAGCATTATTGGTATTCGTGGGCATGCTCATGGAAAAGTTCAAATCAGTAAAAAATCTCAAGGCAGCACACTTTGCAATGGGCATATTTCAGTACATGGCGTTTATGAAGCTTATGGTCATAAACTTACTATCTCACCAAATTCTGATCTCACCTATAATAACAATCCGATAACCAATCCATCACTTAATTTAAGAGCTACAAAAAAAATCTCTAATACCTACTCACTCTACCAACAGGATTTTTCAGGCACAGGTGTTACTGTAGGTATTGAAGTAACAGGCATGCTTAATCATCCGATCTTAGGTCTATTTTCTATTCCTGCGAACTTATCGCAGTCAGATATTCTCTCATATCTTATTCTTGGTCACGCACCCAACACCACGCCACAAGACAACACAACACAACAATCCACCAATACGACAGCAAATATATTAGATACCATCAAACTCGGAGAAACAGGATTATCCAGCTCAGATTCTGGCGGCATCAGCACGAATATTCAGCGTACGCTCGGACTCTCTGAGCTTGGCGTCGAGAATAGCGCAACTATAGATGCTGCAGGTAACCAACTCGATCAACAAAATTACTTTGTTCTTGGTAAATTTATTGCACCAAAAATCTATGCACGATACAGCCAAGGACTCATGGATAATAATGATATCATTCAATTCCGACTATTTATTACACCGCAGTGGGTTTTACAAACTGAAACAAACTCACTAGACAATAGCAATGGAATTGATATATTGTACTCGATAGAAAAATAAGGACTTAACCCATTGATCAATAGCAGATACTTAATCAAAGAGCATCCATATGAATCATGACAAACTCACTTATGACCTTATCAGCGCTGTGATGGAAAATAACGCAGAGCAGGTCCAACAATTACTCAGTGAAGGCGCAGACCCTAACCACTCTCTAGATCAAGCTAAAGTCACTCCACTGCATTATGCAGCGCAACATAATTCACTCAATTGCATCCCTTTACTTATTGAAGCTGGCGCTAGCCTATTCTCTAAAACAGAACCTGATGGTCAAATGCCCGTTGAAATCTCTTTACTCCACCAGCATCGACAAGCAACACAATTACTCATGCACTACACACAAAACCCAGACGCCACACTCAATTAAATCATTAACCGAGCACTTACCAATGCCATTTACATCATGCAACATAGATAAAACAGACCGTATCAATCGCTCCATTATTGGCATCTTTCTTTTTTTAGGCGCCTATTTTGGACTAAGTCGACACGCCTTTATGATTATTGGCATCATTTTACTGATTGAAGGCCTAATTGGCTGGTGCTCTATTCCCTACCTCATCCAACGTCTCAAAAAACGTTAGGCCGTTATAGCTAACGTATTCGTTACAAAATAATCACGACGCTTTAATAACACTAATAACCATAGGCTTGGCAGCCCAATTAAAAAACTCATAATAAAAAATTCCACCCACCCCATAGCACTCACCATACTTGCGGCCAGTGGCCCACACACAATACGACCAATAGATGCAATGGCAGAAAATAATGCGTACTGAGTTGCACTATAGCGCTGATGACATAATGACATGAGAAACGCAACAAAAGCCGTTGTTGCCACACCACCACAAAAATAATCTCCAAAGATACTAATGATCAACAAGACATGACTTTTACCAACAACAGCAAGGGCTGCGAATAATAAATTTGAACTCATCTGCAAAAAGCCGAACACCAATAAAGATCGATACAAACCTAACCAAGGATAAAGCACTCCACCAACGACACCACCAATTAATGTTGCCGCCAACCCAATGGTTTTACTCCACAGACCAACCGTGACCAAATCAAAACCGACCCCACGCAAAAGAAAGGTCGTATTCAGTGCTAATGCCAAAGCATCTGCAATTTTATAGAGCACTATAAAGGCTAATAACAACAAGACTTGATCACGTCGCAAAAAGTCTGCCATAGGTTCTATAATAGCTTCCCTTAATGAAGCCGGTCGGCTCAACTCTTGAGGGACTCGCGGGAGAAAACAACTGACAACAACATTCAGCAACATACATAAGGCCATCAACCGATA
>DMFG01000054.1 GCA_003450655.1 Coxiellaceae bacterium
GCTCCTTTGACTAATCCTGCAATATCCACAAAGGTCATTGTAGTAGGGATGACCTCCTTGGATTGTGCTATGGCTGCTATTTGGTCAAGGCGATTGTCAGGCATTGGGACAATGCCAACATTGGGTTCGATCGTGCAAAAAGGATAATTGGCAGCATCGATACCCGATTGGGTGAGTGCGTTAAATAAAGTGGATTTTCCTACATTAGGTAGGCCAACAATGCCGCATTTAAAGCCCATGGTATTTCCTCGCTAGGGGGTTAGTTGCTATGCAGTTGATGCATGGCTTGTTCAGTGTTGCCAATAATGAGCGGCTCAAGGATGGATAGCCCCTCGTCAATGGCCTCTTGGATAAGTTGCTTGTCATGTTTTGAAGGTGTGCTTAAGACGTAAGGTGAGACATCATCAGGTTGTCCGGGGTGCCCAATGCCAATACGAAGTCGCAGGAAATTTTTAGAGCCAAGTGAAGTGATTGTGTCGCGTAAGCCATTGTGCCCACCATGCCCACCGCCTTGTTTGATACGGATGGTGCCAGCTGAAAAATCAAGTTCATCATGTGCGATTAAGATGGATTCAGCAGGGATTTTGTAGAAGCGAGCTATAGCAGCAATGGATTGACCGTTATGATTCATGTAAGTGGAAGGTTTGAGGAGCCAGCATGACTGAGAATTAATCTGTATTTTTGCTATAGAACCTGAAAATTTAGATTCATTTTTTAGTGGAGTATTGTGTTGGTTGGCTAATTGCTTGATGAGCCAGGCCCCTGCGTTATGGCGGGTATTTTCATATTGTTGGCCCGGGTTGCCCAGGCCAACAATCAGTTGGATAGGATGTGCTGACATCCGAATGATTCCTTATTCTTCACCCTTAGCTTCTTCAGAATCAGTAGAAGATTCTTCAGCTGTTGCGCTGGCTTTTGGCTTGTGGATGCTGGCAACGGCAAGATTGTTCTCGCTATCGAGTTCACCTGTAGCTAGTGTCACACCTTTAGGCAGTTGGATATCGGATAGGTGGAGTGTTTGGTCCATTTCGACGTTAGTTAGGTCGATATCAATGGACTCAGGAAGATCTGTTGGTAAACATTTAATTTCGAGATCTGTCATGAGTTTAGAAAGCACGCCGCCTTGTTTGATAGCGGGGCAATTTTCTTCGTTAAGAAAGTGGATTTGAGTTTTCATCGTGATAGCTTCTTTGCTTTTGATGCGCATGAAGTCAACGTGAAGAATCATAGGCTTGTACGCATGGCGTTGGATAGCCTTGAGGATCACTTGTTCTTTTTTTCCATCAACAGCGACAGTCAGTACGTGAGAGTAAGCTGCTTCATTGTTAAGTAATTTTTGAATGTTTTTGTGTTCTAAAACAATCGATTGTGGGTCTTTTTCAGCACCATAAATGATAGCTGGTATTTGATCTTGGTGGCGTAAGCGACGAGCGTCACCTTTGCCTGTTTGGTTACGAACTTCAGCGTCAATTTGAAAATCAGTCGACATGGTACTACCTCTTACCGTCATGTGTATCAATAGGTTTTATTACGAAGAATAAGACCAAGGGATTCTACCGAGTTTAATGAAAAAGGCAAGCCTGAAACGCGTTTATACGTCATCAGTGAACATAGAGCTCACAGATTGCTTTTTGTCGATGCGTAGGATGGTTTCAGCTAATAGGCCGCTGAGCGTGACTTGTTGTATTTTTGAGCATTTTTGCGCTTCTTTCGACAGGGGGATGGTGTCTGATACGATGATCTTATCGAGTTGAGATGTGCTGATATGTTCCAGAGCTTTACCAGATAATACTGGGTGTGTGCAGAATGCGGTGATGGTTGACGCGCCCGCTGCTTTGAGGGCTGATGCGGCATGATTGAGTGTGCCTGCAGTATCAACAATATCATCCATAATGATGCAGTCACGCCCAGAAACATCACCGATAATATTCATGACTTCTGATTGATTGGCTCGGGCTCGTCGTTTGTCAATGATAGCCAGGTCTGCGTCATTGAGGCGTTTAGCAATGGCTCGTGCTCGAACCACACCGCCTACATCCGGAGAAACGATCATCGGATTAGTGAATTGTGAAAGAATTGCATTGGTATCAACCATGGCATGGCTGGCGTAGGTGTTGTCGACCGGGATAGAGAAGAACCCTTGAATTTGATCTGCATGCAGATCAACAGTGATCATTCGTGTAATGCCAACAGACGCCATCATATCAGCAACCACTTTGGCTGTGATAGGTACGCGAGTTGATCTGACTCGACGGTCTTGTCGTGCATAGCCAAAGTAGGGAACAACAGCTGTGATGCTGGCAGCCGATGAACGGCGGAAGGCATCAGCCATAATGATTATTTCCATTAAATTATCATTAGAGGGGGCGCATGTTGATTGAATGATAAAAACATCGCGTCCTCGCACGTTTTCATTGATGCAGACTTTAATTTCACCATCGCTAAAGCGTGATACGTCACAATTACCAAGTGGGACGCCTAGTTCGTCGGAGACTTTTTGAGCGAGGATAGGGGTTGCGTTGCCAGAAAAAATTTTAATATCAAGCAAGATAACAACTCCTATGGGTGATTGTTAATAGAGTTAGGTGGCTGGGGTGGCAGGATTCGAACCTGCGCATGACGAGATCAAAACCCGTTGCCTTACCACTTGGCGACACCCCATAATTGACCATCTAAAGCTTCGAACAAAGGGGAGATATTCTTCCCTTTTGTCACAATTGTGTGACAATTCGCCGGAGCTAGGCTGGCTATTGTACTGGCTTCGTCTCGAGTGTCAAATGTTCCGTACATCACAGATCCTGTTCCCGTTAAACGTAACTGAGTGTGGGGTTCTAGGGTCTTTACTAAGGCCTGTAAGTGTGGAAATTGTTTAATCACCAGCGCTTCAAAATCATTGCTGAGTTTATCAAATGCCGTGGTTGGTTGGATCAGACGGGTTCTTAGGGGGTGTTCAGAGAGCTGTTGGAATAATGCAGCTGTTTGGATGTGAATGGGCGGTTGAATGAGTAGGTACCAGGGTTCATCAGGTGACTGAGGCGTGAAGCGGTTGCCAATGCCTTCAGCCCAGGCTGCTTGGCCATAGATGAAAATGGGTACATCAGCGCCCAGTTGTGTGGCTAGGTTCAGTAGTGATTCTTGGGAAAGGTCCAGTTGCCAGAGTTGGTTCAGTGCTATTAATGTTGTTGCTGCATCGGAGCTACCACCCCCTAGGCCTGCGCCCATAGGTATGTTTTTTTTGAGTGATATGTCGATACCGGAGGTACACCCGGTGTGTTGTTGTAATAATTGAGCGGCCTTCACGATAAGGTTGTCATGAGTTGCGACAGACTGCAGAGGAGTTATTAGGTGAATGGATGAGTCGTCTCGTCTCTGAAAGCTAATCTCGTCGCATAGGTCAATAAACTGAAAAGCCGTTTGTAAGTTATGGTAGCCGTCAGGTCTGCGGTTGAGAACATGCAAAAAGCGATTTACTTTGGCTGGTGCTGGAAGGGTGAGTGTCTGTGAGTTATTCATCGTGATGTTCTGATTGTTTAGGGGTGGAAAGGTTCCATTGTTTGATGACCAGTTTAATGGCGAGATGATGCCCGTTGAGTCGAATCAGTTGTGGTAAGTCTACATCACCTTGGTGGGTGTAGTTCAGGAAGGTAATGGTCCAGCCATCTTGTTTCAGTTGTGTGAGGTGCCCATATTGATTGTAAGTGGTTTGTTGAGTGCCGGGGGCGGGGAGGCCTCTGATCCAGTAGTAAAGATTGGAGATAGGTAGACTATATCCGAGCGCTTGTTGCATTAAGGATTCTGGGTTGTTGGCGATGAGTGGTTTATTTTGGTCTTTAATGAGGGTGACATGATCCCCAGATTGTGTGATATGCAGTTGATAGAGGTTTAATGATGATGCGATGTGAATGGTGTAGTGAGTTTGATCGGTAAGATGCCAGGTATAGTTGGCAATTTGGGCTTCTTTTGGTGTGGTTATGCTGAATGCGCCACGGGTTGTCCAGTGCGTGATATTGTTTAATTGTTGTGCTCTGGTGGTCTCGTGTTGTGTGTTAAAGGAGGTCGCGCCAGTCGGCGGTGTGAGGTTGACACACCCAGTCAGTAAGCCGCTAGAGATGATGCATAACAGTAGTCGTCTAAAGAGTAAGGATTGTAAAAAAAGCTTGTGAAACATAGATCTACATTACGGTTGGATTGGCTGTATGGATACTATCGAGAAACCCATTGGGCGTGTCAAGTTTCTTATATGGACGATCAGTTAACTGTCAGATGTTTTGTGCTATGATGCGCGCATCTTACGGTTCACTTCGAGGGTTGCGCAGTGGTGCTACAGGCATGCGGATTAAATTACAAAACGGCACCCGTTGAGTTGCGTGAGCATTTTGCCTTTGATGAAACACGTTCCAATCAGTTGATGCAGACATTGGTAGCTCAGCCAGCAGTCGATGGTGTTGTGCTGTTGAGCACGTGTAATCGCACGGAGGTGTATGTTGATGTCAGTCAGCCAATAGACTTAGCTGGGTGGGTCGAGTCTCAAGGTAATGTACAGTTGCCTCTGGTGAGTGAACATTTATATACCTTAGAAGGTGATGATTTAGTGCGTCATTTAATGCGGGTTGCATCGGGATTAGATTCGATGGTATTAGG
>DMFG01000143.1 GCA_003450655.1 Coxiellaceae bacterium
TTCAAGAGGCGCTGGAGGCTAGTTAAATAAAACCATTCAAGAAATTGTTTGCTTGTTTTCTGCGGTAGCAATTTAGCTTGTTCTAGTTTGTATTGAAAAATAGCACACCATTGTTCAGTCCGAGCTCTTGGCCAGTCAATGTAGCAGTCGTTGAGTAGTGAGGCGATATCATAAGTAATAGGGCCAAATAAAGCGTCTTGGTAGTCTAAAACACCCAGCATATCATCAGTTAGACACATTAAGTTGCGGGAGTGAAAGTCTTTGTGAATGAGAACTTGCGGTTGTTGCGTGGCGTTCGTGGTTAGGATGTCTTGTAGGTTCTCCCATACCATACGGTCTGAGGAAGAAAGGTTGTATTGGTGGCGGTATTCAACATACCGCGTGATAAATCCTTCAAGTTCTCTTTTCCAGTAAGTGGGATCACTATGAAAGGGTGTGTATTCTTGGTGACCTTTGCAGTGATGGATATTAATCAGGATATTCATCGCCTGGTGGTAGTATTGGTCAACCGTGCTGCTATCTAATTGATTAAGTAATAATCGATCGCCAAAATCTGAGAGTAGAAGAAACCCGCTGGGGAGGTTCTGGTGATGAATTTTGGGAACTGAGATGTGGTGTTTGGTGAGTGCCTCGGTCATCTGTATAAAAGGTTGGCAGTCTTCAAGCTCTGGTGGAGCGTCCATAGCAACGTAACTGGTTGATGGTGTTTTAACGCGATAATAGGTGCGGCGACTAGCTTCTTTTAATAGTGGTGTTATGGCTAGGCTTGGTGTGTGTAGTATTTGGCATAGCCATTGTTCTAGCAGGCTTAGCCGGTTTGTAGAGTCGCTGTTATGGGGTGATTGTTGTGTGGACGAAGATTGCACAATGGTTAGCCTCTTTTCTTATGCGATAGGCCATAGCCAAAATCGCTCAGAGACGGTAACATGCCGGTCGATGGATGTAAATTACAGACGTTTCATAAACGATCAGGTGTTTCATGAAGACCTTTGCTTGCTTAACGACAGTGAGTCGCTCATTCTTTTTATTAATGCTCTCCTGTGGCGTAGCAACGTCTGTAGGTAGTGAGACTTCATCCTGGCAAGTTTCAGCATCAACACCCTTTCATATTTCCCAACAAGAGATTGCGGAGCAATTAGGTTGGGTAACCAGTGACTCGACAAGGGATTTATGTGACGGCTATTATCGCCAACCTAAAGCTTTACAAAAAGCAGTTACATTAAAACCAATTGATGCATCACCTACGTCTATTACTGCAAAAGGCGCTACGCAATATCGACATGACGGTCGTGTGGATATTGAAGATCATGTTGTTGTTACGCAACCTGGTCGTATTGTTGAGGCTGATAAAGCACAAGTGTATCGCAATGTTCAAACAGGGAAGATCGAACGAATTAAATTGATAGGCCACGTTAAAATTATGGAGCATGATGCGATTGTCACGGGCACCTATGCGATTATGGATTATACCGTCAATACCTTGCAAGTTGAGCATGGTGTTTTTCATCAAGTGCAACCCTCAGCAGAGGCAAAAAACTTATGGGGAACGGCGCAACATTTCACGCAGGAGAATAATAACATATCAACATTGTCACATGCTGTTTTAAGCATGTGTCCCCCGAGTGATCCTTTTTGGAAGATTTCTGCTAATAAAATGACACTTAATCAAGAGGAAGGCCACGGTTCTGCTTATAATGCTTTATTGCATATTAAGAAAATCCCTGTGTTTTACTGGCCTTATTTCTCATTTAATTTAACGGATCAGCGCAAGTCTGGCTTTTTAACGCCGAGTGTAGGCTACTCAAACTTTAATGGCATGGCGGTTGGTGCACCGTATTATTTTAATTTAGCACCAAATTATGATGATCTTTTTGTTCCCGAATGGTTAAGTGAGCATGGCTTGATGTTGAAAAATACTTTTCGTTATTTAACTCGATCATCTGATGGTACTGTGTATATTAGTTTTCTGCCATACGATAATGCTTTTGGTCAGTTTAAGGCAGATTCCATAGCATCATACCCTTCTCAAACAGAGTATATTGATGCGCTTGATGATATGAGTAATACAAGAGGATTTGTGTCATGGCATCAGTCAACACAGTTAGATCAACGTTGGAAATCAACGGTTACTGTTAATTATGCTTCTGATCCGTATTATTTTAATGATTTTGAAACGAAGGATGGGTCAACTTGGGCAAGACAGTTGCTGAACGAATGGAATCTACAGTATTCGTCAGAACATTGGATGGCAAATCTATTATTTCAGGGTTATCAAACCATGCATCTCATCTCTGATACAAATAGCGATGTCACAAATCAGTACCGACGATTGCCGGAGTTGGATTTTATCGGGCAAAAAGATCAGGTTTGGCATAATGCTACTGTTAGCATGGACGGGCAGATGGTTAATTTTGTCTATAGTAGTGATTATGAGCCTTATACCTATGAGCAGCCAACCGGGCTGCGTGTGCATTTGGCACCTTCTGTAAGTTATCCATGGGATTTTGTCAGTGGTTATATCAAGCCAACATTGACTATAGATAGCACTGTTTATTCTTCAAATTTATCAACAGATAATCCGGAGGAAGAGCGCCCTTACTTCTCTCAATCAAGAACGTTACCAATTATCGACATTGATAGTGGTCTGTATTTTAATCAAAATTTTCAATTGGGTGATCGAGATTATACTCAAACATTAGAGCCACGATTGTTTTATTTGTATGTGCCACATATGGATCAAGATCAATACCCCGTATATGATACAGCCTTATTACCGCTGTCCTTTAATGATTTATTTTCAACGAATGCTTATACAGGGTATGACCGGCTACAAAATGCTAATCAGTTGAGTTTAAGTGTGAGCTCAAGACTTCTCGATACAAAGACAGCCGCTGAAAAAATACGATTTCAGCTAGGGATTATTAATTATTTTGAACCGCAAGAAGTTTGTTTGGGTGATTCATGCTCGGGATTATATGATGATATTTCTCCATTGATTGGTTCAACAAGGTTCTATCCTAAGAAGCACTGGTCGACAACGGTTTCTGCGGCTTGGGATGTGGTTGATGGATATATGAACAATGCTAGTGTGGTGACACGATTCAATCGTAATAACCGCTCAGTGATTGATATTGGTTATGATTACATTCATGCTAATACAGCGACAAACTCGAGTGATAGCGATACAAACTTAATCCAAGTCGGTTCTGCATGGCCAGTGAATGATCGCTGGAGTCTGCTAGGCTATTGGTATTATAATATCGCCAGTGATCAATTGGAGTCTTATTTTGCAGGAGCTCAATATAGTACGTGTTGTTGGGCAACTCGTATCACAGCGAACCGTTATTTTAACTACAGTACCAATGACTATAGTACGGGTTATTATATCGAATTATTATTAAAGGGGTTGGGGAGCGCTGGAACCAGTGCGTCATCAATTATTGCAAACGGTATTCCTTCTTATCACGATGAGTTTGGGGACTATTAGAAAGAGAATAATTTATGTTTAGAATATTTGGAGTCTTGATACTATTAATGACCAGTTTAGTTGTTGGTGCAGCAGAGCTGCCATCACCTGCTTCGATGGCGCAGAAGGAAAATAGCATTGTGGCTATTGTGAATGATAGCGTGATATTACAGTCGGAGTTAGACTTGCAATTAAAACAAGCAGCCTTGCAAGCACAAGCTGCTCAAGTGCAGTTACCTGACCAGAAGGAATTAAAAGCACAAATTTTAAAACAGCTTATTTATAAAAAGTTACAATTGCAGATGGCCAGTAAGGCAGGCATCTCTGCCACGGATGAGGAAATAACCGATGCGATTGCTAGCATTGCTAAGCGGAAGAAAGTGACGCTGTCTCAACTCAAAGATCAGCTATCTTCGCAGGGACTTTCTTTTGATAACTTTAAATCACAAATCAAAGATCAAATCATTATCTCAAAACTTCAACATCAGGTTGTTGGTCAAGATATTCAGGTCTCAAAACAAGATATTGCAAAAGCAAACAAGGTGTTAGAGGCGCATCAAGCGTCTAACGTCAAATATCAGGCTGTGGATGTATTGGTTCCTTTGCCTTCTTCGCCTACAAAAGCACAACAGCAGCAAGCCGAGAGTATTGCAAAGACGATACAACAACAGCTTAAAGCTGGCGTTGCTACAGATACATTGCAAGGTGGCGAAGCGACAGAGTTAGGTTGGCGGACAGCCCAACAATTACCAAGCTTATTTGCCGATAAGCTAACTTTAATGACAGTGGGGCAGGTTTCATCTCCTTTCTCTGCACCTAATGGGTTACACGTCTTGGTGTTGATGGATAAAAAAGGCAGTCAGGTTAATATCACGGCTCAGCAAGCTCGCGATTTAGCCTATGAACAACAGTACAATAAAGCATTATCAGACTGGCTGAAAAAGATCTATAAACAGTCATATATTCAGATTGTGTCAGATCAGTAATGGGGAAGTCTAACTCATACAAGGGTGTTCGTGCGCGTAAACGATTTGGCCAACATTTCTTGACAGATTCATCAGTACTTCAGCAAATGGTGACAGCCATTGGTCCGAAAGCTCATGATAGATTAGTTGAAATTGGCCCAGGTCGTGGTGCTTTAACTGTATATTTGCTCGATTGTTTGTTACATATGGACGCTGTGGAGCTTGATCGTGATTTGATTCCTCTATTAGAGGCAATGGGAAACCCTGGTCAGTTAACAGTTCATCAAGCAGATGTTTTGCAATTCAACTTTGCTTCACTAATCAGAGATTCTAGTCAGCAGCTAAGAGTTGTTGGTAACTTGCCTTATAATATTTCAAC
>DMFG01000078.1 GCA_003450655.1 Coxiellaceae bacterium
GTTTTTTGTGGTCATCGTAGGTGATCAGTATCTATGCGTGTGTTCCTTGTTTTTCATAGACGGTATTGATCAGGTCACTGTACTTTTCTTCAATGTTTTTTCGCTTGATTTTGAGTGTTGGTGTCAGGAGTTCATTGTCAATCGTCCAGTCTTCTGTGAGTAAGATGAACTCTTTGGGTTTCTCATAACTTTTGAATGATTCAACCTGCTTTTTCAGGAGCTTAGCGATTAGTCTTTGTATTTTAGGTTTCTTTAAAATCTCTTCAATCGATCCGTTAATGTGTCTTTTTTTCATGATTTTTCTTAAAACACTGGTGTCTATCACCAGTAGAGCTGTCACAAAAGGTCTATTAGCGCCGTAAATTAGAGCGTGTGAGAATAATGGTTTGAGTTTGATTTGTTCTTCTATGGGGGCTGGTGCAACGAATTTACCATTCTCCAATTTAAACTGATCTTTGACCCTTCCAGTGATAAACAGAAAGCCATCTTCGTTGAGTTTGCCAATATCTCCAGTGCGAAACCCGCCATCTTCTGTCATAATTTCTCGTGTTTTTTCGGGCTGATTGTAGTAGCCTTGCATGACATTAGGCCCATAACAAATCACTTCACCTTCATCCTCCGTGATGCGATTATTTGGATCAATGACTATCTTGCACCCATCAAATGCCTTTCCAACAGCGCCAACGATGTCTGCTTCTTGAGTATTCACTGTGATTGCTGATGTGGTTTCAGTCAGTCCATAACCTTCATACAGTGGAATGCCAATTTGATGGAGGAAGTGAATCACTTTGGGGCTGAGTGCACTGGCGCCACTAATAGCTAGGCGCAAACGACCGCCAAATTTTTCTATGATTGGTTTAAATATGATTTTTTTAGCTAAGGTAAGAATGCCTTGTTCACAGAGTGTTAGTGAATGCTTGTGAGTTTGTTTGTCAGTGAGTGCTAATCCCCGATAAAAGAGTGATTGTATGAGTTTAGGTTTACGCGCAATCTTTTCCATCACCCCAGTGTATATCTTGCTAAATATGCGAGGTACAGCATACATGATTGTAGGTTTGACCATGACAAGGTCGTCTAAAATATCTTGTATGTCCTTAACGAGTGCTGTTGACATACCGCTTTGGATCACTGCATGCACTTCAGTGACATGTCCGAAGATATGCGCCCAGGGTAGAAATGAAAGTGAGCGATCTTCTGGTGTTAACTTAAAGGTTAATAGACCTGCATTGACTTCAAATAGAAAATTTTGGTGACTCAGCATGACGCCTTTAGGTTTGCCGGTGGTGCCAGAGGTATAACCAATACAGCACGTCTCATGTTGCTGAGTGGTTTTAGCTATCATGGGGTTTTTTTCTCCCATTTTACAAAGATCATGGAAGGCTATGGTGTTGGGTTGTGGTTCATCCAATGAGATAAAATTCTTCACACTGGGGATGTTGGCTTTGATGTCATCGATCTTTTTCCAGCATTGCGGTTTGCTGGTAAATAATGCAGTTGCTTGGCAGTCATTGATAATGTACGCCCAATCATCCGCGTGTTGGTCAAGGTACATTGGAATAAACAGGGCTTCTAGGCCGAATGCTGCGTATGCAGCTATGGCCCACTCTGTACGATTGTTGCTAATAAAAGCCACGGCATCACCTGGGCCGATACCAAGCTGCGCTAATCCTGCACGACACTGATTAACACGCTCTGCAAATTCAGCATAAGTTATCCACTGATATTGATTTGCTATTTTTGTGCCGAATAAGGGGCGATCAGAAAAACATTGGCATGCCGATTGTTGCATAGCCACTAAGTTTGTGAAGGTTGCTTCCATGCTGAGTCCATTCCGTAATGAGGAGAGCGCATTATACGAAAAAAACCTGTAGAATTATAGTCTTGTAACTATAATTACCGTTAGGTTATTCACTTAAGGTTAAATCATCTAGCAGCGCTTTTAAAAAACGTGCAGCTTCACCGCCGGTGACTAACCGGTGATCAAATGATAGCGATAAAGGTAAGACTGTTTGCGCAACCACTTTATCAGAGTCAAACGTCGGTTGAGTCTTTGATCGGCCTACTGCGAGTATTGCGACTTGAGGTGGTGTGATCATGGGTGTAGCAAATTGTCCTGCGATGGTGCCAAAGTTCGATAGGGTGATGGTGGCACCGTGAAGATCCTTTGCAGCAATGGTATGGTTCTCTGCTTGCGTTTTAAACTGTGTAATTGCAGCCTTGAGTTCAGTTTGATTGAGCTGATTGGCATGTTTAATGACTGGAGCGAATAAACCATTGGGCGTGTCTATCGCAATGCCTAGGTTGAGATTATCAAAACTTTTATAGGAAAAGGACTTAGCATCAAAGTGAGAGTTCAGTATAGGTTCTGCTTGTATAGCTTTGGATAATGCACGAATCATACGTAGTGTCATGGATGAGTAGTTTGTCCAATGACTGATGTCTGCTTCATCACAGAGTGTGGTTAAGGCAATGTTTTGCTGTGATGTTGTCATCGCTAAAGCCATCGCCTTGCGTTGAGCAGTTAATGGCTGCATGTCATTGATAGCGGTGTGTGTTTGATCGAGTGTATTGAGGTACTGTTCGATATCAGTGCTGCGAATGGGTGAATGTTCAGACTCTATGCTAGAGAGGTCAATGCCGGCTTTGCGTGCTAGTGCGCGGGCACTGGGTGTTGCTAGGTTTGCAGAGGTTGCACTAATACGGGTTTGAGGTACCACTTGATCAGTCATTTCAATGTGCCCCACCACGGTGTTGCTGGTGTCGCTGTTATCATTGCTGGACGTCTTATCGGTAGCTTCAAAGCCCACCAAAGCTGCGCCGGTGGAAATGGTTTCATCCACTTGAGCAAAACATTTTGCAATGGTGCCAGCATGAGGTGCTGGAACTTCTACTAGAGCTTTTGCAGTTTCAACGCTAACCATGGGTTCATCGGCTTGAATATAATCACCTTCTTTAATAAACCACTCTCGAATTGTGCCTTCCGGTAATCCCTCGCCTAAGTCTGGTAATTTAAAGATGTTCATGCATACTCCAGGGTTGTATTAACGGCCTTGAGTATTCGTTTCACGCAAGGCATGTAATGTTTTTCTAGTTGATAATAAGGCATCACGGTATCGTAGCCAGTGACTCGCTGTACGGGTGCTTAGAGGCAATCAAAAGCGTATTCATTTAATTGAGCGGTGATCTCTGCGCCCACACCACAGGTTCTTGCAGCTTCATGGATGATAACGCAGCGCCCAGTCTTTTCAACGGAGTCGATGATGGTGTGTATGTCGATGGGCTTTATAGTTGCTAGGTCAATGACTTCAGCTGAGATGCCTTGTTCGGCCAGTTGATCAGCTGCTTGTTGTGTTTCATGTAACATAGCTCCCCAGCTAACCAGTGTGATGTCATGACCTTCGCGCAGTACAAAGCAGCGATCTAAGGGGAGGGCTTCTCCATTATCGGGTACCACTTGTTTGACTAGACGATAAATGCGTTTAGGTTCTAGGAAAATAACAGGATCAGGGTTTCGAATAGCTGCAAGCAGTAGGCCGTAGGCTTGAAAAGGGTTAGAGGGAATAACGACACGTATGCCGGGGATGTGTGCAAACAGTGCTTCAGTACTTTCACTGTGGTGTTCTGGTGCATGGATGCCGCCACCGTAAGGGGCTCGGTAGACAATTGGGCAGCTTAATCGGCCACGTGTTCGATTGCGAAGTCGTGAGGCATGACTGAGGATTTGATTAAAGCCTGGATAAATAAAACCCATAAACTGAAATTCAGCAACAGGTTTAAGTCCTTGACTTGCCATGCCAACTGCCATGCCTGCAATCATGGATTCAGCAAGAGGGGTGTCTTTTACACGATGATCGCCAAAGCGTTTGGCAAGGCCATCGGTTGCACGAAACACACCACCATTCTTACCCACATCTTCGCCAAAGATAATGACATTATCATCGTGTTCTAATTCATAAGCTAAAGCTTGGGTAACAGCTTCAACTAAAGTTATAGCGGTCATGATTGGGCTCCTATGGCGTCGTATTGTTCGATGTAGGCGTCGGGTAGTTCTTCGAAGAGATGGTCAAAGGCAGCCGTGGGTGGGCACGGTGTTTGTTGAAGGTATTTCTCAACCGCGTCATTAATAACCGCATCACTGTTAGCTTGAAATTCATCATAGTCGCTTTGAGTTAATCCATAGGTGTTGGATAGAAATGTTCGTAGGCGTAAAAGCGGTTCATTTTTTTCAGCAGCTTGCCGGTGTTCTTGGGATTGATAGCGTGATGCATCATCTGCTGTTGTGTGATCGCATAATCGGTAACTTAATGCTTCAATTAATGTTGGGCCTTGGCCTGCACGTGCTGTGTCGATAGCTAGTTCGGTTGCACATTTAACAGCAACCACATCATTGCCATCCACTTGTAGGCTCGGTATGCCAGCAGCTATCGCTTTTTGTGCAATGGTTTGGCAGCGTGTTTGCTCGGATAGGGGGACTGAAATGGCCCATTGGTTATTGTTAACAATAAAAACAACCGGTAGATTCCAAGCGCCTGCCAGGTTGATAGCTTCGTAGAAGTCACCTTCGGAGGTGCCACCTTCACCCAATGTGCAAACAGCCACACGAGCTTCTTGCCTATATTGAAAGCTAAAGGCAATACCCGCTGCGTGTAAACATTGTGATGCAATGGGCACACAAACCGGTAGGTCTTTGTCGTGTTGTGCTAGGCTGCCTTTTTCATTACCTCCCCAGTATTGCAAGATACTGAGTAAGCTGCCTTGTCTTTGAAATAAAACACCCTGATCTCGGTAGTAAGGGCAAAACACGTCTTCAGGGAGGATCGTGTCACCAATCCCAATACTTAATGCCTCTGAGCCACGACATGAAGGGTATGTCCCCATTTTTCCGGTTCGTTGTAAGTTGATGGTTTTTTTATCGAAGGTGCGTAAGGTTAGCATCGATTGATACAGTGTCGTCAACTTCTCTTGTGTAGCAAAATCAGGTAGCGGTTGGGTGGCCTGTCCATTTGGATCAATAAACTGAGTATGGTGTATGCTAAATTCCGCAACTGGCGTCGTTTTATAGGTTGTCATGGCTAATGCTCATTTATGAAGATGTTTTTTGGGGGTCATTGTTTGATCTTGCTGATTGCAGTGTCATGGAGCGATTCAAAGTTTTGCCTTTTTCAATACGTTCACGTGCCATTTTTTCAGCGATATCAATGGTCGTTGCTTGCTCTTTTTCGGCACGTTCAAATAGTTCTAATGTGATATCGTAGATGTCATCAATCTGTTGTGTTGCACGTGGTGGGTCTTGATAGTCATAGACGATAGCTGCATTGATAAGGCCGCCTGCATTAATGAGATAGTCTGGTGCATATAGAATATTTTTTTGTTGAATGAGATGAATGTATTTTTTATGTGCTAATTGGTTGTTTGCTGAACCTGCGATAATGG
>DMFG01000095.1 GCA_003450655.1 Coxiellaceae bacterium
TAATACCCATAGGTGCAAACACAGGCGTAACACTTCGTCCTAATACGGATAACAAGGAATGTGTATTAGCATCATCCGTGCTTATCTGCCCCGTATCCGTGATGGCATTCAACCCTCCTATCACTAAACATACAGGAATAATGACTCGTCCTGCTCGTGTGACAAAAGCCTTTAAGCGTTGATACGTTAAACGTGACATCGCCGATAAACGTGGCCAATGGTAGGGTGGCAACTCCATCACCAATGGCTCAGGCTCGCCAGGTAACAAGGTCTTTTGCACAATAAATCCCGTTAACATGGCAGCAAGAATACCCAATACATACAACATGAACACCCACATAGCACCATGCTGAAAAAAAGCTGAAACAAATACTGAGAAAATAGCTAATCGTGCACCACATGACATGAAGGGCATCATGAGTACCGTTAAAATACGTTCGCGACGTGATGACAATGCACGCGCGCCCATCACGGCAGGCACATTACAACCGAAACCAACGATCATAG
Organism: Coxiellaceae bacterium; assembly: GCA_003450655.1. Taxonomy (GTDB): domain Bacteria; phylum Pseudomonadota; class Gammaproteobacteria; order Coxiellales; family Coxiellaceae; genus UBA9148. Next base: position 508 of record DMFG01000095.1, read on the forward strand.
GAACAAACGAGTGACCCGACAAACCTAGAGCTGCCATCACACGATCCATTACAAAAGCGGCCCTCGCCATATAACCTGAGTCTTCTAAAAAGGATAAGAACAAAAACATGCCACCAATAACAGGAATAAAGGTCAACGTCGTATTAATACCCACACCAACACCTTCAGTTAATAACGCAATACCCGCTGGTGGTACCTGTAATATAGCTAGTACCTTTGCCATGCCATCGACAAAAATAGCACTTCCTGCAATATCAAAGAAATCTTGGAAAGCACCCGCCACGTTGATAGAAAAGAAAAACAACGCATACATGACGAAAAAAAAGATGGGTAACCCCAAGAAACGATTTAAAACAACTCGATCAATACGCTCTGTCACGGTTGTTTTTCGATCTTTGACGATACAAATAGCATCCTTTACGCACTGCTCAATGTAACCATAACGTGCATCTGCAACCATGATATCAGCAGGCTCATCTAAAATAGACTCAATCTGTTGCTGATAACACTCCACTACCTTGCATGATGCCGGTGATAAATCCAGCAGACTCGACGTATCACCTTCTAAATACCGCAATGTAACCCAGCGCGATAACCTTTTCTGATCACCTAAAGCAGACTGAACATCCTCGGATAGTTCGGTAATAGCTTGCTCGATGATGTCTGGATATTGCACAGGAGAGGCACATGAACGATCAACCCGCCTCTGATCAATGGCAGCTTTTAAGGCATCCATTCCCTTCCCTTGACTGGCGACTATTGGCACCACAGGGCATCCCAAACACCGGGATAGACGATCACAATCCACTTGTTTGCCCACCGCCGACAATCGATCCGTCATATTCAAAGCAATCACAACCGGGATTCCTAGTTCTAACAATTGCAACGTAAGATATAAATGTCGCTCAAGGTTGGTTGCGTCAACAACATTAACAATAATGTCGATAGACTCTGTCAGTAAGGCTTGGCAAGCAATACGCTGATCTTCAGCACCATCACTCATGCGTGCATTCAATGCATAGGTACCTGGCAAATCAAGAACAGATTGCTCTTTCTTATGATAAACATAAGCACCCATTTTTTTATCAACTGTCACACCCGCCCAGTTACCAACTCGCTGATTGAGACCTGTTAAATGATTAAAGAGGGCTGTTTTACCACAATTAGGGTTACCTGCTAAGGCGATGGTACAAGACGGAGTATTATCAATCATCGGATATCCACTCTATATTCAACGCACTTAACTCAGCTTTCCTTAGCGTAAGATGGTCGTTATTTATACAAATAACAAGCGGGTCTCCTAACGGGGCTTGTCTAATCACTAAAAATTCAGCTTGCGGACGCAAACCTAAAGCCAGCAACTGCGAACGATACACTGGCTTACAATCAGGTAAATAACTGATTATTCTGCCTTTCATTCCAACAACAATAGGATGATTCATAATATAACCTGGGCGAATACGCCGAAAATGAAACTGAGAACTATTCTCATTAATGGCGGCAATTATGATAAGAACGACTCACACTGTCAAGGCATTAATCACACTTGACACCCCTAGACGCCAGCAAACCCATAAAAAAAGCCCCTAAATAGGGGCTTTTTACATATACACTTAATCTTCAATAAAAACTAACTAAACGCATAAGATAATTTGGTACCGATAACATCATTAATATAACGCACATTTTCCCAACCACTATCTAAACTATAGCGACGCCAGTCTACCCGAAGGGTCACGTTTTTAATCGACCCCACATGAGCCTCAAGTCCGGCACCATACGTCCAAACATAGCCTGTGTAATGAGCATTTTCTACACCCGCGATTGGATCATCACCTTTAGTATTTAAATAACTAACCCCAGTGGTTAGCAAGCCACAAATATCCATCGTACCCATTTGATATAAACCACGACTAAAAACACCTTGTGCATCGATAGACCAAGTATCTTCAATATAGCCATTGCCACCTTCATTAAAACTAACATCACCAATACTCGTATAACCAGACTCGAAGGCTAACCAATCATTTACCTGGCGACCTACAAAAGCGCTCCAGGAAACATCATTACCTTTCTAATCTGTACCACTATCAGCCGTGAATGACGTTACGGCACCAAACGTAGCACCACCACCGACATACCAGCTGCCAGTTTGGTGTGGCCCAACCATAGATAATTGATCTGTCGAACCCCCCGCCTGAACCGAGGATACAGCTGCAACAAAAACACACCCTATTAGAAAACTCTTATTCATATAAAACTCCCTGTTTAAAAAAGCACAAAGGCTATCATCCCTTTAGGCATCACATGCCATGTCTCAAAAATACACAACTCATAGTAAAAATACAAATCCATAAGAATATGATCAAAAAGTGATCAACCTCTACCTGGTGATCTAATCGAACGGTGCTCTAGTGCAGGCAAACGTGACCTAACATCCTGCAAGCACGCTCCCTCTATATCTGCTGTCACAAAACCATCACCCTCTCTCAAACAATCCAAAACATCACCCCAAGGACTGACAATTTGAGAATACCCATACATTTCATAACCATTAGGCAATGCACCATATTGATTAGCCGCCACAACATAACACGTATTTTCAATAGCGCGAGCTCGCAATAACACCTCCCAGTGTGACTTTCCGGTATACGCTAAAAATGCCGCGGGAATCAGTAATATCGTCACACCATCATTAGATAATTCACGATACAATTCAGGAAAGCGCAAATCATAACAAATACTTAATCCAACACGACCCACTGGAGTATCTACAGCCACCACCTGCCTGCCCGGCATAAACCGATCTGACTCTTGCACCTGACGAGAAGTATCTAACGTGACATGACATAAATGCATTTTGTTATAATGAGCGACACATTCACCTTCACTGTTATATGCCACCGAAGTTGAATAAATGTGCCCATCAGACATACGAATAGGCATCGCACCCACTACTACCCAAACTCGATACTTCTTAGCCATGCT
>DMFG01000109.1:0-2710 GCA_003450655.1 Coxiellaceae bacterium
AGATAATTGTATTATTATTTGTTCGATTGAAAATATGGACGCCATGGGTGTGCATACGGGAGATTCTATTACGGTTGCACCGGCTCAAACCTTAACCGATAAAGAGTACCAACGATTACGAGATGCATCGATTGCGATTTTGCGAGAGATCGGTGTGGAGACGGGTGGTGCTAATGTACAATTTGCAGTGAACCCTGATGATGGGCAGGTGATGGTGATTGAAATGAACCCGCGTGTTTCTCGTTCATCAGCTTTAGCTTCTAAAGCAACCGGTTTCCCAATTGCAAAGGTTGCTGCAAAATTAGCAGTCGGGTACACATTAGACGAGTTGGCGAATGAAATTACCGGTGGTGTTATTCCAGCATCGTTTGAACCAAGCTTAGATTATGTAGTAACAAAAATTCCACGCTTTAATTTTGAAAAATTCCCTGGTGCTGATGCACGTTTAACCACGCAAATGAAATCTGTTGGTGAGGTTATGGCGATTGGGCGTACTTTTCAAGAGTCATTGCAAAAAGCGATTCGCGGTTTAGAGGTCAATCAGCATGGCCTCGCACCCAAGATTGATTGGACTGATCAAGAGATAAGTCGAGATGTTGTGCGTGAGCGTATTAAGCGTGAGTGTCGTCAACCCAGTGCAGAGCGACTGTGGTATTTGGCTGATGCTTTTCGTTTTGGGTTTAGTGTGTATGAGGTGCATCAGTTAAGTGGTATCGATCCATGGTTTTTATCTCAAGTGAATGAGTTAATCGCCTTAGAAGAAGATGTTATGACCTTATCATTATCCGATATTACAGATCAGGATATGCGTCGTTTGAAGCGCAAAGGTTTTTCAGATCAGCGTTTAGCGGATTTATTGCACGTTGCAGTTGATGACGTGCGTGCCTTAAGGCATCAGTATCAAATTAGACCGGTTTACAAACGTGTCGATACTTGCGCAGGGGAGTTTGCATCAACAACAGCATACCTGTATTCCACCTATGAGACCTATTGTGAAAGTCAGCCTACTGATCAAGACAAGATTCTAGTGTTGGGTGGTGGTCCTAATCGCATTGGTCAAGGTATCGAATTTGATTATTGTTGTGTGCATGCCGCATTAGCTATGCGTGAAATGGGTTACGAGACGATTATGGTCAACTGTAATCCTGAAACGGTGTCTACCGACTTTGATATTTCAGATCGTCTGTATTTTGAATCGCTAACACTCGAAGATATTTTAGAGATTATTCACGTAGAACAACCTAAAGGCGTGATTGTTCAGTATGGTGGTCAAACACCATTGAAGCTGGCGAATGCATTGCGAGACTGGGGTGTACCGATTATTGGGACGTCACCTGATGCGATTGATCGAGCAGAGGATCGTGAGCGTTTTCAGCAATTGCTTGATGCGATTGGATTAAAGCAGCCGGCGAATGGCATTGTTCGCAGTGTCGAAGAAGGTTTGCGTCTCTCTAAAGTCTTAGCCTATCCATTGGTGGTTAGGCCATCTTATGTATTAGGGGGGCGAGATATGCGTGTAATCTACCAGCAACGAGAGTTGGTGGATTATTTAAATCAAGCGAAAGAGATTTCTCTGGATCAGCCTTTATTACTCGATCAATTTTTAGATGATGCAATAGAGGTCGACATTGATGCGGTCTGTGATGGGGAGTCCGTATTAGTCGGTGGTATTTTAGAGCATATAGAGCAAGCTGGTGTGCATTCAGGTGATTCATCATGTGTTTTGCCACCGCATAGCCTCACAGCAGAGCAACAACAGGAGTTGTGTCGTCAAGTCGAGTTGATGGCTTTAGAGCTTGGTGTTGTCGGCTTGATCAATATTCAGTTTGCATTGAAGGGCGATGATGTCTTTGTGTTAGAGGTTAACCCGCGAGCATCACGAACAGTGCCATTTATTGCGAAAGCGACCGGTGTGTCATTAGCTAAGATTGCTGCTCGCTGTATGGCTGGTCAGTCATTGATTGATCAGGCTGTATCACCGGTTAAGTTATCTGCCTATTATGCAGTTAAGAAGCCTGTGTTTCCTTTTGCTAAGTTTCCGCCTACTGATCCTATTTTAGGACCTGAAATGCGTTCAACAGGTGAGGTGATGGGTGTTGGTTTATGTCATGGTGAAGCTTTTGCGCAGGCACAGCTAGCTATAGGGCAATGTTTGCCAACTTGTGGTGTGGCATTTTTAAGTGTGAGAGATAACGATAAGCCAAAACTGAAGGCATTAGCATCATCCTTGATCGACCAAGGTTTCACATTGATTGCCACACGAGGAACAGCAGCTTCATTACAATTGCATAATATTCCCTGTGATATCGTTAACAAGATGGATGAAGGTCGTCCACACATTGTGGATAAAATTAAAAACCAAGAAGTTCAATTTATTGTCAATACGACAGAAGGTCAGCAGGCGGTCAATGATTCAGCAGCTATTCGCAGTAGTGCTATTCAATATAATGTCTGCTACACTACGACGCTTGCTGGCGGTATGGCGGCTTGTATGGCTTTGCAACAAGGGCCCTCATCAGCAGTTCGTTCATTACAAGATTTACACGCATTATGTTAATTACTAAGAGGTGCGCATGCAAACCACACCCATAACGCCCATGGGGGCGGAAAAGCTCAATCAAGAATTAAAAACTTTAAAAACCGTAGATAGACCACGCGTGATCAATGCTATTTCTGACGCACGTTCACATGGTGATCTAAAAGAAAATGC
>DMFG01000109.1:3028-4554 GCA_003450655.1 Coxiellaceae bacterium
TGCTGAATATCATGCAGCAAGAGAGCAGCAAGGTTTAATTGAAGCTCGTATTCGATATTTGGAAGGTAAATTATCGAATTGCCAGATCATTGATGTCACTGAATTGCCAGCGAGTGGTCGCGTTGTATTTGGAGCAACGGTCACGGTTTATCACGTTGAAGAAGATCGTGAAATCACCTACCGTATTGTTGGTGAAGATGAGTCAGACTTAAAAGACAGTAAGATTTCTATAACTTCTCCGATTGCTCGTGCATTAATTGGTCGCTCAGTTGATGACGATGTTGCTGTGCAAACTCCTTCAGGAGAGGTCCAATATGAAATTGTGAATGTGCAATATATATAAGTAACAGCTAGGGTCTTAATAGAATAATAATCACAAATTGGATGGATGAGGTTTCTCTATGGCAAGTCAAGATAGTACACAAGAATTGAATGGAATCATTATTGTTGTTGCGAGTATTGCTGCTGTATGTGGTATCTTGTTTGGCTTTGATACGGGTGTTATTTCCGGTGCTATTCTCTATTTAGATCATCAGTGGAATTTTTCAGCATTAATGAATGGAATATTAGTCTCATCCGTATTATTTGGGGCTTTTATTGGTGCGCTAGCCGGAGGTGTCGTCGCTGATCGGTTTGGGCGTCGAAATGTCTTGTTGGTTACCTCATTAATTTTTCTTTTTTCTACTGGGCTGTCTGCGTTAGCGGCAAATTATTCAACGTTATTAATTGCACGTTTGTTTGTCGGGTTTGCGATTGGTATAGCGGCTTTTGTTGCGCCTGTGTATATTTCTGAAATTGCGCCAGCTTCACATCGTGGAAAGTTGGTTTCCCTCAACCAATTAGCAGTGACCATTGGGATATTGTTAGCTTTCTTAGTCGATGTGCTATGTTCTAGGTGGTTTAGTGATGCTATAGCATGGCGGTGGATGTTTGCAGCAGGTATTATTCCTGCGATTGTGTTATTCGTTGGCTTATTGTTTCTACCCAAAAGTCCTCGTTGGTTATTACTCAAAGGTTATGACTCTGAAGCCTTAGATAAGTTACGCTGGTTGCGTCGACAGCAGAATGTTCAAAAAGAATTAGACGTCATGCGAGAGAATATAGTGGATGGAGGTTCATGGCGTGATATGTGGCAGTCATGGCTTCGCCCAGCGTTTATTATTGGTTTTGGTCTGGGATTTTTTCAGCAGTTTACCGGAATCAATACGATTATCTATTATGCTCCCACTATTTTTCAGATGGCGGGTCAGCATTCTAATACGGCGGCGTTATTGTCTACCGTTGGTGTGGGTGTTGTGAACGTATTATTTACCATTATCGCATTACCATTGATCGATCGGTTGGGACGACGTCCGTTGTTGTTTGTTGGTTTAACACTGATGGTCATGAGCTTACTAGCCTTAGCTGTGGCTTTTCGTTTAGGTGAGGGTGTCGCATGGCTTCCATCAATTGCTTTATTAGGCATGTTATTTTTTATTGTCGGCTTTGCTATCAGTTTAGGTCCAATCATGTGGTTGATGTTTGCC
>DMFG01000027.1 GCA_003450655.1 Coxiellaceae bacterium
TAACCAGCAGACACATAGGCTTGCTTGTAAAATTGTCCTTCTGATTGTTCGATAATATTAGCTAGCCCAAGTAGCTGCGCATTAAAGTCTGTGTTGGGGTGGTTTTGAATGATTTCTAATAGACTTTTAAGAAAAAACAGTTGAAATCGCAGGCGTTCATTACTAATCGATGATGGTCTCATGCAGTGTGGGTTGAAGGATCTGATCAAGTTCGTCAGTTGTTGAGAGGGTGTTGGTATTAAGTTGTTATCGATACTTCTAGAGTAAACTAACTCATGCTGGAAAGGGTGTGACATAGCCATAATAAAACCTAGCTTTAATCAAAGGGCATAACCTTATCCACGCTTACATGTAATGTCTACTATTTATGTTGTGATTTGGATGATTGATCTTTAATTGATCGAATAATATAAATTGTCATGGGGTTATTTTTAGCCTCGAGCATTGCTTTATGAATATCTGGTTCTGTCAATTCCCTTTTGATGCCAATCTCGAGCACTTTTTGTTCTTGTAAAGCATATGAGCAGGCGCGAAATAGCTCATTTTCACTCGAGTAAAGGATTGCTCTTATTTTTTTGTCATTAGGGTTGCTATACCCTGACAAAAGGTTTTGATTATTTATTGCTAACGTTAGCAAACTTTTAATACTGCTGTCTGATAGGCCTTTTTTCATGAGGTGCTTTGATAATCTTTCTTGAGAAATATGTCCTGAGCATATGTAGATGTTATAGCTATCTGAAACGATGCGTAATTTATGATGTTTTCCTTTTGCGGACGAGAGGGAGTGTGCCAGTAGTAAGGGGAGAGTGCAGCAAAGAATAATACAATATCGTATGGCGTGTCTCATGGTTATTTCTCATTCGTTCATGTCATCACTTATTATAGTAGATTTTTTCGAACGGGAAGGTTGTCAGTAACAAATTGATAATACGCTTTTTTATATTTTGCCATTTATGTGGATTTGTTACGGTACTCGCAAAGGTCTTCAATTGGGCATGAGTTACACAGTGGTTTTCGGGCTGTGCAAACATAACGACCATGTAGGATCAGCCAGTGGTGAGCATTATAGAGGAATGCTGCTGGTATATTGCGTAAGAGTTTTTTCTCGACTTCTAGAACGGTTTTTCCAGGCGCTAGTGGGATGCGATTGGCCACACGAAAAATATGTGTGTCCACTGCCATAGTGGGTTGGCCAAAAGCGGTGTTTAAGACAACATTGGCTGTTTTTCGACCAACACCGGGTAATGCTTCTAGAGCTGCTCGAGTATCAGGTACACGTGAGTGATGTTTCTCTATGAGTTGTTGGCATGTCTTGATGACGTTCTCTGCTTTGGTGTTGTATAAGCCGATCGTTTTGATGGCTTGCTTTAAGCGAGTAACGCCAAGTTTGACAAGAGCTTCTGGCGTGTTGGCATATTCAAACAGCGGGCCAGTCGCTTTGTTAACGCTGATATCGGTTGCTTGTGCAGAGAGCATGACGGCGATCAGTAGCTCAAAATCCGAGTGATAGACCAGTTCAGTGGTGGGGTTTGGATTCAGTGCCTGCCAGCGTTCGAATATTTCGGTGCGTTTTTGTTTATTCATGATGAGCGTTTTTTTGCACGTGCACGTTGCATGGCTTCTGCCATGGCACGTTTGCGAGCGTCTACCGTTTCTTGGGCGGATCCTTGTTGCAGTTTGGCGTGCTGGTGTTTTGCTTTGTCACGTTGTCGATTGCGTTCACGGCGTTCTAGCGAGAGGTGATAGCGCTCTCGTGATTGATCTGCCATAGCAAAGATATCATCACGAGTACGTTCCTCGGAGGGTTCCCAGTCAATGCAGTCAACAGGGCATGGTGGTAAGCATAATCCACAACCATTACACACATCGGTGATAATGGTGTGCATCTGCTTTGAGGCACCGATGATGGCATCTACTGGGCATGCTTGAATGCATTTGGTGCAGCCAATGCACTCTTCTTCCCTAATAGCCGCGAGCTTGATCGCTTTGGTGTTAGCTTGAATGCTGGCACGATACGGCTCTGGATCAACTTGTATTAATTGTGTAATGTTTTCAAACGTGGCTTCACCGCCGGGTAAGCATTTATTAGGTGCTTCGTTGTCATTAGCAATGGCTGTTGCATATGAGCGGCAATCCTCATATTCACAATCCCGGCATTGTGTCTGAGGGAGTAGAGCGTCAATTTGGTCAATTAACGAGCTCATTCATCCGGTCCCATGAGCTGTTCCATGGCTTCTGGCGTGATGCGTTGTAGCAGCGGCTTGAAGCGTTCGATGGTGTGGTTCAGCAACGGTGTTTCTCTATTATGCCAATTCAATGGTTCACAATTGAGGAACGTCTCAACTTGTTTGGCCATTTCAGGTAACACCGGTTTTAGATAGGTTGTTAATACACGAAATAAGTTGAGTCCTTGTGTGCAAATGGCCTGGACAGTCTGATGTTGTTCAGGATCTTTGGCTAGCGTCCATGGTTTATGTTGATCGATGTATTGATTGGCTTGATCGGCGAGCTGCATAATGTCACGCATACAACGGTTGAACTCACGTTGTTCGTAGTGTTGAGCAATGGTATCGCCTGCGTCTATGAAATGCTGATAAAGCGCAGGGTCGTGAAGTGTCTCTGCTAGCTGGCCATTAAAAAGTTTAGTAATAAAGCCAGCATTACGACTCGCCAGATTAATGTACTTACCCACCAAGTCAGCATTATTGCGTTGTAGAAAATCGTCTCGGCTCAGGTCAATATCTTCAACGTGTGAGGACAGTTTGGCTGCAGTATAGTAGCGCAAAAAGGCTGGGTCTAATTGTTCAAGGTAGTGGTCACCCGTAATAAAGGTGCCACGAGATTTAGACATCTTTTGGCCGTTAATGGTGAGAAAACCATGCGCAAACACTTCCGTAGGTAGGCGATAACCTGAGCCTTGCAGAATGGCAGGCCAAAAAAGCGCATGGAAATAGATGATGTCTTTACCAATGAAGTGGTAGACCTCTGCAGTGCTATTGGGATTCCAGAAAGTATCTAATGTGACGTCATCACGCTGTTGGCAGTGATGTTCTAAACTCGCTAAATACCCAATAGGTGCGTCCATCCAGACATAGAAGTACTTGCCAGGAGCTTCAGGTATTTCAAAGCCAAAGTAAGGTGCATCTCGAGAGATGTCCCAATCACGCAGTGGTTCGTTGAACCATTCGCGTAGCTTTTTTGCAACGGGGGCTTGTAGGTGTTTATCAGTTACCCAGGCTTCTAATGTGTCACGATGTTTTTCCAGCTGAAAGAAGACATGTTCAGATTCTTTCATGATCGGTGTTGCGCCAGAAAGGGCTGATGTTGGATCAATCAACTCGGAGGCGCTGTAGGTTGCTCCACAGGCTTCACAATTATCACCATATTGATCCGGTGCTTTGCAGCGTGGGCAGGTGCCTTTTATGAATCGATCTGCTAGGAATAGGCCTTTTTCTGGATCGAAGGCTTGGCTGATTGAGCGAGTGGTGATATCACCACGTGCCTT
>DMFG01000173.1 GCA_003450655.1 Coxiellaceae bacterium
CGATTAAGCCAAATTGTATTTGGTAGTTCTCTATTTTAAAGGATAAGAAAAACTGATTTGCATCAGATGTTGTTTTTAATACTCCTAAGTGGGTCAGTCTTAGCCATGGCCAGTTACCTGAGGTTTGTAAAGAGCTTGTGCCATCTTTGCCGTGAATGATTATAGAAGCGTTGGACGAGCCATTGTTCATAGATGTGAATTTATGGACTGTACTATCGTTGGCTTTTATCGTTGTGGAATTATTATCAATGGATATGTCAACATGATTTATATTGGTGGAATGATTTTTTATAGCTAGCGCAAAGGATTCACTAGGTTTACTTTGATTATTGGTGTAAAACATTTGTTGAATAACAGATGCACGAATAATCATGTCTAATGCATGTTGCGATGAGCTTAGTGTATGGCCATCAATTTTTATCCAAGTCCAATAGTATCCACTAGCATTCACAAACGGAGCTAGGTATTGATTGAAAAACGAGTCAATTGCACCTTGGGGCCCAAAAAAAGCATTAAAGTCCTCAGTGGAAATGTCATTTTTGGCAGGATAAAAGATCGGGAATCGGTTGATAATTCCTGTTTTATAAAGAGGGATGATGGTTTTTTTCCATTGTGTATTAATGAATTCGCGGCTAGCATTTAGCATGACGCCCCAATAGTTTTTAATAATAAGAGTTAGGGCAGGCTGCAGTAGCTGTGGTGCATCTTCGTAGTGTGATTTTAGTGCCAGTAAGCTAGGAGCTTGTTTTTTGTCTTTAATGCTCTTAGTAGTGTGCTGGAAAGCCATAAAGTTAGGATTTGAGTTTTGTAGTATAGTGCTAAGTTGATTCGACATATTGGAGAGATCTTTACTCCAGTTAGGGGTGGGGTCATCACTGCTAGAAGGATGTTGATTCGTGATGTCTAATGAGGTTTGTTGAGCTTGGCTTTGTATGAGGTCAAGTATCGTATAGAAAGAGGATTTTGGGTTATTGATTTCAGATGTAAGTAGTTGAAGCTCTGAAAGAGTTTTTGGTGTTTTAAATGTTAATTGAGATAATAGCTGCCTCCAAGTAGTTTGATACTGATCCGAGTAGAGTGATTGGATATCTTTTAGTAACTGTTTTTTATTTGTATCTGCAATTATTTGAGAAGGGATCGTGATGATCCAGTTATTTTGATTAAGTGTGTGAGCTATATCATCGCCTGTTAACTGCTCTATGGTGTTTTTTTGTGTATGTGTGTAAAACTCTGGGATAGTTAGGCTGCTCTTGGTTAAGATGGATGATGATGTGTCTGCAATAGTCACATTATGAGGTAGTATTAGTGATTCTTGTTTCAGTAGAGCTAGCTCGCTAATAGGTTGCTTTAATAATGCCTGGCGTGTTAATTGAATCAGTGATTCATTGGTTGGCCAAGCTTGTTGATGATGTTTTAATACAGCGGTTAATTGTTCCGTTAATATGTTGATAGTAGATTCAGGCAGGTTTGTTTTTTTCCATTGTTCTTGGTACCAGGTGATAACACGTTGCTCATCAATAGTATGTTTTCCCGTCATCATTAAAAAAACATGTAATCCTTGAAATAAGGTCCTTGAGCTAGCTTCAGATGTTTGATTAATGGATTGAATCAATAAGCTGTAAGCGTAGGGTATAAAGTCTGACTGTTGAGTTGTTGTATAATGTTCATGGATTTGTTCATACAGTTGGTGTATTGGGTGTATTCCGATCCACTGATATTTTAGTGCCCCGCTCTGTTTAATGGTATGGAGCATCTCTTGATCTTTTTTTAGTATATCTACCCATGCTAGATCTTTGGTGCTGGGCGTATTGTCAGGTGTTTGTTGTTGAATAGACTGCAGTGCGTGATAAGTGGCTTCAGTTATTTTATAGCCATGATCAAGAGCCATATAGTAGGTACTTGTGATGCTAAGAGATAAGGCTAGTGTGACAGCGATGGGGAAAGGCTTTAGTGATAATGACTGAGATAGGTTGGTTTTTTTATGCGATAGATGAATGTCAGCGAAGTTATCTTTATTTAGAAAGAGTGGTATATATGATTCATTAGTATGTATAGGATTGCTATGGATGGGCGTGATGATTTGTTTAAGATAAGGTGTGGTTGTATTAATAGGTTGATGGCGTTGTTCCGAGGCGCAAAAGCAAATGCTATGGATATTTTTTTTAAGTTGGTCTGTGAGTGGGTTGATAAATTGCTTTATTCTAAGTAGTAAAGCGTCTAGTTGGAATGGGAGTTGTAGGAGTTCTTTACGTTTGCTCATGGGCATGGGGAGTTGGCATAAGGCTACGACCTCCTCATTAACTCCTCGAATAAAATCATTACGCCTTTTATGGAATAGCGTGTCAAAATGCATCAGTTGGTTTTTTTTATGTAATGAAATGCCAAGGTTCTGTTCAACATTGCTGGCTTTTTGTTCCTGTGCATATTCTTTTAGACCAATGATGCGGTCGCAATGATTAATAGCTATGTGTATGCGGCTTCGCGGAGACAGAGCTTGTATCTTGGTTATGTGATTGTGAAATTTCTTGTACAGCGAGTGTAATTCTTCTGTGCTGCTTAGGCATAGTGTTGGTAAGTCGATAATAAGAATGATGCGTTTTAAGGCTTGCCGTTTCCAGGGGGTTTTCAGTAGGGGTAGAATGTCTTGCCAGAGCTGATATTTTTGAGCTTGCTGATCTACGGTTTGTAAGTCTCCCACAAGAAAGTATTCGGAGTGATTGATCCACCAATCAAAAGGTGTAGTTTCATGAGATTCATCTTGTGTTGAGATGTGTTGACATTGTAGTGCATTTAATAAGGAAGACTTTCCACTTTTGTCAGGACCTAAAATGAGTGTCCATGAGGATTGCTTGAATGTTTTTTGATAGAGAGTTTTCATGCGGCGTTGACAGATTGCATGTTGTTGTTTAAAACGAAATAGCCAAGGAGGCGTGTTTGTCAGTGTTGGCTGATTCATGAGGGTCCTATGGGTTCGTTGAGATATTAGGTTGGTTTATCTCTGATAGTGCATGATTGAGTGGTTTTAAAGTATGTTGGAGATCAGTATAGATGGTTAGTAGTGATGCAGTAGTCGCTAACACAATAACTGTGATTATAAGAGGAGTTATTTTTTTTGGAGACTTTTGTTGAGTGTTGTTTGGCTTTTGTCTAATATTTTGTGTCTGCGAGAGTAGTTTTGCTTGCCGTTTTTCTATAATCGATGTTTGATTGTTTTGATGAGTGTTACGATAGCCTAAGCATAGACAGAGGTAGGCAATTTCCAGTGTGTCTCCTGATGGTTTAGAAGCTTGTTCTTGTTCATCTAGAATAGCAAAGAAAAGAGATTCGCTAGGGTGATTTAATTGTTTTAGTAGAGATGGGTATTGTTGTTTGTTGGGATTAGGAAGGTCAATAATTAGTTCATCAAGTGTTGCGCATAGCCAGTATTGTGCTGCTAAGATCTGTTGGACATGGTAGCCCATTTTATTCGCTTTTTGATAAAAATGTTTGCACTCTTCTAATAGGGTGGTGATTAGTGATTCGGTATCATCCAGCGGTTCAGTTTGTTCAGTAAGTTGGTAGGCAATAGTGAGTAATGGTGCGGCGCAGCCTGCCAGAGGGTTTATGGCTTGTGTGTTGTGAAGATCTTGAGGAAGCCAGTCGAGTTTTTGCATCATGATAAGTATCTTATGTTGTCCATGGTGATTGGTCAGGAACCCTCTGTATTATAGTCATTTTTTTGTTATATGCGCTAGTGCTCGATGGCCAATATCTGTTCGATAGAAGCAGCCAGGCCACTGAATTTTCTGCGTGGTGGAGTATGCTTGTTGACAAGCAAGAGTCAGCGAGTCACCTAATGCTGTAATACCCAGTACTCGACCGCCTTGGGTGGTAATTTGCTGATTCGTGTATTTAGTGCCAGCATGAAAGACTTTGGTATTTAGTGAGTCTTTAGGTAGTGAGTCAATGATATCACCTTTACGTGGATTATGTGGATATCCATCAGCAGCCATCACAACGGTCAGTGCTGAACGCCTATCCCACTTAACAGGCTTGGATGGTTTTTTCCCCATTAAGATATCTTGGCAGAGTGTTGGGAAGTCTGATTGCAGCCGCATTAAAATGGGTTGAGTTTCTGGGTCACCTAGACGGCAATTGAATTCAAGCACTATGGGTTTTCCTGATGACGTTATCATTAATCCAGCATAGAGGAAGCCTGTGTAAGGGTGCCCTAGTGAGCTCATTCCATGGAGTGTAGGTTGTATAATGGTTTCCATGATGGTGTCTTGAAGTTCTGATGTTAGTAGTGGTGAGGGGGAATAGGCACCCATTCCGCCCGTATTAGGTCCAAGATCATGGTTGTCTCGTCGCTTATGATCTTGTGAGCTTGCAAGGGGGGTGGCGTGAGAGCCATTGGCTATCACGATAAAGCTGAGTTCTTCGCCGGTTAGAAACTCCTCGATCACAATACGAGAGCCGGCATTACCAAAGCAGTGATTAGTCAGCATATCACGGATGGTACGTTGCGCTGTTTCAAGGGTTTCAGCAATCACAACACCTTTTCCTGCGGCTAGGCCGTCAGCTTTAATCACAACGGGTAGGGGGTGGTTTTCTAGATAGGCAAGAGCAGGCTCAACCTGTGTAAAGCAAGCGTATTGAGCTGTTGGGATATTATTTTTTTGTAAGAAATCTTTGCAGAACTGTTTAGAGCTTTCCAGTTGGCAGGCAGCTTGTGTAGGCCCAAAGCATGCCAGTCCGTGTGATTGAAAAGCATCAACAATACCCGCAGCTAGGGGTGCTTCCGGGCCAATAATCGTGAGATCAATAGCGTGTTGCTGTGCGAAGTGAGTGAGTTGAGTGATATCGGTCGGAGATATATCCAGGTTGGTCATGGAGGGTTCAAGTGCTGTCCCTGCATTGCCGGGTGCAACCCAAACATGAGTGACGCGTGGTGACTGTGTGCACTTCCATGCTAAGGCGTGTTCACGCCCACCTTGCCCAATAATCAAAACCTTCATGGATATCCCTCTTTTTGATATGTCAGCGCTAGTGTAGAGACGTCTTTTTAACAGAG
>DMFG01000096.1 GCA_003450655.1 Coxiellaceae bacterium
CCGCCAATATAAAAAGACCCAACCTCTGTAAACAGCTATCAACCTCCTCTTTATTGGATAGCTGAAATGACACCATGCCACCATAAGCGGCCATTTGATGTGTTGCTACTTCATGCTGAGGGTGTGATGCTAGGCCTGGGTAATGTGTGACAGTCACTTTAGGGTGCTGTGATAAATAGTTTGCAACGGCCAACGCATTAGAACATTGTTGCTTCATACGTAATGCCATAGTTTTCATCCCACGCAATACCAAAAAACTATCAAAAGGCGAGGCTATGGCGCCAGATGAATTATGTAAAAAGCCCAACCGCTCTTGAATTGCTGTATTATCTCCAACGACCACAACTCCACTAACAACATCACAATGACCATTCAAATATTTAGTGGCAGAATGTATAACGATGTCTGCCCCCATTATTAACGGCCGCTGTAAATATGGCGTGGCAAACGTATTATCCACTACGACTAATAATTGATGGGATTTAGCAAGTTCAATCATTGCCTGGAGATCAATAACTTTCAATAATGGATTACTTGGGGTTTCTATCCAAAGCAATTTAGTCTTTGCAGTTATCGCACGCTCTACCTGCCCAATATCGGTAAAATCAACACAAGACGTTAAGAGATTCGATGTTTGCTGCTTAACCTGAAAGAGCAGGCGATGAGTCCCGCCATACATATCTTCATTAGCAACGACATGAGAACCATGTTCTAACACATCCAATACTGTGTTGATAGCTGCCATCCCTGATGAAAATGCAAAACCTTGTTCTCCTCCTTCAAGATCTGCTACCGCCTTTTCATAAGCTGCCCGCGTTGGATTACCTGAACGTGCATAATCATAACCAAAATGCTCACCTGGAGATTGCTGTTCAAATGTTGATGTGGCAAAAATAGGAACGGACAAAGACCCCGTTTTTTCTTCTCTATATGCTGCACAATGCGCAGCGCGAGTTGAAACATGCCATTTTTTTTCCTTCACAATGATTCCTTATTGCATGAGCTAACTTAATGACCTTTATAATGAAAATCCTTTTAATACAGCAAAAACCCAAAAAAGAACATAAACCACAGGGAAAGCACAACGAATAATTAGCTGTTTTTTGGAAAATGCTTTTGGAGCCTCTTCTCCTCGAGAAATTCGCAATAAATACACTGTTAAGCTATAGAAGAAACCAACCAATAACCATAATCGGCTTAAACCTATAATATTATCTAGTCGTGTAAAATACGACACCGGAGGAATCTCTGAGAAAGCTCTCAATGAAAACAAGGATATTAAAACTAGGCACGTCAGTAAAACTGGTATTTTAAAACGAAACTCAGGGTCGGGATAACAAAAAATGGCACAAGTAATTAAAATAAAGGTTAATAAGGGTACATACATTTTTGTAACATAATATAAATCATCACGCTTCATATAAATTGATACTTTAATCTGACTCACACTACCTTGACCAAAAACATTAGGAACTTGATTCAATGTATGTGTCACGCCCCTCAAATGCCATGTTAGAGTTTGAGACGTATTTTTAAATACTATGGCTTTCTTAGGGACATTGAATACGATATTTTTCTCCAACGATGAAATTAAAATCGGAAAATTTTGTGTGTCAAATGGAAAATTTTTAAAATTATAATTAGCAAGGAGTTTCACATACCCGTACTGATCAATATTAACCTCTCCCTTCTGATTAACACTCACACTTTGATTTAAGATAATGGGTTTTTGTGCTTTGTTAGTAAAATCCAGCCCTGGGGTCCAAATTGTTTTTAAAAAATCCTCTGCTTCATTCCCAGTATACTCTTCAACTGTGTTATGTGTCACAGATTGTCCTTGCCACCCATAAGCTAAATGGTAATACAAGATAAAAGTTCCTTCCTTTGCATCTACTTTTGAGATCTCTTTAATTCTCAATGATACATTCACAGGAACTGGTGAATCTAATGAGAGCTCACCATTCATTGGACGAGCATAACCAGAGACAGAAAAAACTAAGAGAATACTGATTAAGAAAAAATACTGAAGCCAATATAAAAAACGTATTCCAAACATTTTCATTCCTTTGCATATTGCTCGTTGAACCAAATCATACTAATACGAGCCCTAAATAAGTTCAATCATACAATCCGCATACTACTTACCGATACAAAAAGTAGAAAAAATTTCCCCCAATAAATCATCACTGGTCACTTGGCCTGTAATCTTTGCTAATGAATGCTGAGCTAACTTTAACTCCTCAGCCACTAACTCATAGGCTTGTATTTGGCCACATATTAATAAACTCTGTTGCACATAACTAAGAGCTTTCTGAAGCGCCTGAATATGCCGAGCTCGTGCACTGAAAATTCCTGATCCGCACTGCTGTAATCCTGCAACTGACAATAGATAATCCATAAAGTCTGACAACCCTTTTCCAAACTTAGCTGAAATCATAAACTGAGGTAAGCGGCTAAGCTCATTGGGTATGATAAATTGGGAATCTAAATCTATTTTATTCAGCACAATGGCAATAGGGATCTGTGATGAAGCTTGTTTTTGTATGGATTGATATTGCTCCATCAGCTCAGTCGATGAACATCTGACCTGACTACTATCTAGTACCCAAACAATGACATCTGCCTGCTCTGCATGTTGCCATGCTCGACGTACCCCTTCTTGTTCAATCACATCATCAGTCTCTCGAAGACCCGCTGTATCGATAACATGCAGAGGCATACCTTGGATGTGTATCGATTCCTGTAAAACATCGCGGGTTGTTCCTGCAATGTCAGTTACTATCGCAGCATCCCGTTTAGCGAGACAATTCAACAAGCTCGATTTCCCTACATTAGGTTTCCCTAAAATAACGACAGATAATCCAGTCTGTAACCGCGAACCCTGTTGCGCTAAATGAATCGTGTTTTCTGTAGAAGACACCAAATCTACTAATTGATCTTCAACTTGTTGGGCCTCAATAAGTGGGATTTCCTCATCAGAAAAATCTAAAGCCGACTCTAACATCACTCTGACGTGTATAATTTTTTGATTTAATGCCTGAATAGCCTCTGAAAACTCGCCTTGTAATGACCTAAGTGCACTTTGTGCTGCTTGAGTTGAACCAGCATCGATTAAATCTGCAACAGCCTCAGCCTGAATTAAATCCATTTTTCCATTCAAGAATGCACGTTCAGAAAACTCCCCAGGCTTAGCTATCTCTGCACCAAACTCACAGGCTGCTTCTAAAACCTGCTGTAACACAGCCACCCCACCATGCCCCTGCAATTCAACAATATCTTCTCCAGTAAAAGAATGGGGGGCTTTAAAATACAAAGCAATTCCTTCATCAATGGCTTCTCGTCTAGAATTTTGAAAGGTAGAGAATGCTGCTTGCCTAGGTGTCAAAGTTTGTTGAGTTATAACCTGGCCTATATCTAAAGCAAGAGGCCCAGAGATTCGAACAATGCCAATCCCCCCTCGACCGAGGGGAGTGGCTATTGCAGCTATAGTGGTACCCATAGTGTGGCCCTATAAAACGTAATAAGAGTTTACTCTTCTGCGATTATTTTTTTTGTTTCTTCTTATCATCAAACGTTTTCATCACATACCATTGTTGGCCGATACTCAGTAAGTTATTGGTTAACCAATATAGTACAAGGCCGGCAGGGAATGATAAGAAAACAACCGTAAACACTACTGGCATTAACATCATCATTTTTGCTTGAGTAGGATCTGGTGGTGCAGGGCTTAACTTTTGTTGTAAAAACATGGATATCCCCATCAGCAATGGCAGCACATAATAGGGATCTTTAATCGATAAATCATGTATCCATAAAATAAATGGCGCTTGGCGCAGCTCAACACTTTCAATCAAAACATAATACAGAGCAAAAAAGACGGGAATCTGAATAATCATCGGCAAACAGCCGCCCATGGGATTTACTTTTTCTTTACGATAAAACTCCATAGTTGCTTTACTTAAACCTGCTTTATCATCACCGAATCGCTCTTTCAAAGCCAGGAGTCGTGGCTGAACTTTTCGCATTTTAGCCATCGATTTATAGCTTTGTGCAGAAGGCCAATAAAATAGCAACTTAATGAATAACGTCACTAACACAATAGACCAACCCCAATTACCCACAACATGATGAATGTTATTCATCACTGAAAAAATGATGCTCGATACAGGAGACAACCACCCATAATCAATGGTTAACTTTAATGCTGGTGATACCGGCGCTAAATCTTTAGCAATTTCAGGCCCAATATATAACTGGCTTGTTTGCTCATGACTCTTCCCAGCAGCTACCGTTAAAGGTTGGCTCACATAACCAATCGTGTACAGATTAGCACCTCCATTTTGAGGGGTAGTGACATGACTGTAATAATCATAAGTCGGTGCACTATGAGGGACCCAAGCCGAAACAAAATAGGGCTGTTGCATCGCAACCCAACCACCAGCAATTGATTGATGCAAAGGTGCCTTATCCATAGAAGAAAAACTGATTTTCTCATACGGTGTCTTATGACTCGAAATAGCAGCGCCATCATAAGAACGAATATGGTGAGTTGAGCTTGGAACATTTTGTCGAGTAATTTGTTGAAACCATTGCCCCGTCCAGTCTTGCGAACCGTGATTGGTTACGGTTGTTTTTAAAGACCCTTGATACTTTCCTTTAAAAAACTGATAACTTTTCGTGATAGTGATACCATTTGAGGTGGCTGTTAAGTTGACCTCTAAGGATTCTTGTCCTGGTTTTAATTCATAATACGTCTTATCAGCATGAAATTGCATGGGCATGTGTTGAGTGTTTGTGGAGATCACACCACTTTGCATCTCAAATAATGCGCCAGAGGTGTTGCTTAGTATCTGAACAGGCTGATCCGGTTGATCCAATGACACAGTATATTGAGGTAATTGTGCGTGTACTAAGTCACCTGTTTTTAAGTTAATGCCAACCTGCATGACATCTGTTTTCACTGTCACAATAGAACCCTTTGAACTTGCAATGGGCTTTGCTCCTACAGGAGAACTTTGTTTTTCTGCAGGGGAAGCAGCTGAAGGCATGTATCGACCTTCATCTGACGATGATTCCGATGGTGAAGCGACTGATTCCACAGCGGGACTTGCTGATGGTAATTGTGTCGGATGTTCCTGCTTCCATTGCGACCACAGCATTGTCGCAACAGCCGCTAAAGCAATGTATAAGAGTGCTCGTTTAATATCCATCCCATGATGAATGGTATCTTTCAATTATATTTAATTATGATTTATCGCAACATCCACTCAATGGTTTACGATCCTCTTCAACTGGGTCATACCCCCACTGACAACCTGGTCGGCAACGAATTATACGCAAGATACCCTGTTTAACTCCCTTTATCAGACCATAATGTATAATGGCTTCTTTGGTATATTCTGAACACGTCGGAGCAAATCGACAGCAGCTGCCTAACCAGGGGCTCATACACCACTGATACAGTGTAATCATGCCTAAGGCAGATTGACGCATGATTTTTGAAAATATTGCCATTGTTTTTCTATGCATTGAACAATTTCTTTTGAAGTTAATTGTTGCATTCGGTGTAGGCCAACCAGTACAAAGTCACTATTCGGTAAATTGGCACGATGATGTCTAAAAGATTCACGAATAATTCTACGTAACCGATTACGATCACAAGCTAATCGAACTTGTTTCTTAGATAAGATAATACCAATCCGTGGGTGATTCAGTTGATTTTGCTGCGAGTAAATAACAAAACAGCCACCAAATCGTTTTTTTTTTGCTTGAAAAACTGCTTGAAAAGAAGGTCGATTTAATAGCCGACTACTTCTTTTAAAACAATAATTATCAAGCACTTAGCTTCTTCCTTCCTTTAGCTCGACGACGACGAATAACAGCACGACCACCGACGGTAGCCATTCTTGCACGAAAACCATGGGTACGTTTTCTTTTTAAGTTACTAGGTTGAAATGTTCTTTTCATGAGAGTTTCTCTATTGCTAGCTGATCTTGGAAAAACGCAATCATAGAGCAGAGGCTTAATACTGTCAACCGAACGATCCTAAAAATGATTTTTACAATATTCTTGTCAATGTATTCAATAAATACTCCCGGGTGATTAATTGATCATGTTTTTATAGATCATTCCAATACGTATTTTTTCTTACATGAATTTTATAAAAAAGGTTCTTTTATAATATTACTAATATAATTAATTAATTATTTTTTTAATAGTAGTTATTAGTGACCCTATAATCCCTGGATAAGTGGGTTACGCGCTATATAATCAAATACTTACACGTAATCCTTCTCTGTGGATAACTGCCTTTAAGGTCTGGGTTAACCTGTGTGTGATTGTGAATAAGTTGGGTGTCTTGCTGGGGGCTGTGTGTAACTGCCTTTTTATATCCATCAATTACCGGCAAATCAACACAAAATTCACAGGTTATTAATGGGTGTTTTGATTTTATTTTAATCAA
>DMFG01000160.1 GCA_003450655.1 Coxiellaceae bacterium
GTTCCTCTTGATGGTGGGCGCTTTGCAACCTCTGATCTAAATGATTTATATCGCCGGGTGATTAATCGTAATAATCGTTTGAAGCGCTTATTAGATTTAAATGCTCCTGATATTATTGTCCGAAACGAGAAGCGTATGCTTCAAGAAGCAGTTGATGCACTATTAGACAATGGTCGTCGTGGCCGCGCTATTATGGGTACTAATCGCCGACCTCTTAAATCATTGGCTGACATGATTAAAGGTAAGCAGGGGCGTTTCCGTCAAAACCTTCTGGGTAAACGTGTCGATTATTCAGGTCGTTCTGTTATTGTGGTGGGCCCAAGCTTGAAACTGCATCAGTGTGGTTTACCTAAGAAAATGGCCTTAGAGCTGTTTAAGCCATTTATTTATTGTCAATTACAGCAGCGTGGTTTAGTGACTACGATTAAAGCCGCTAAGAAAATGGTTGAACAAGAGCTTCCTGTTGTTTGGGATATTCTTGAGAGTGTCATTCGTGAGCACCCGGTATTATTAAACCGTGCGCCAACCCTTCACCGTTTAGGTATTCAAGCCTTTGAACCACTGTTGGTTGAAGGTAAAGCGATACAGCTTCACCCGCTCGTATGTACAGCGTATAACGCTGACTTCGATGGCGATATGATGGCGGTCCACGTGCCGTTAACATTAGAAGCGCAGCTAGAAGCTCGCGCACTGATGATGTCAACTAATAATGTTTTACATCCTGCAAATGGTGATCCTATTATCGTTCCAACTCAGGACGTTGTTTTGGGTCTTTATTATATGACTCGTTCCCGCATCAATGCTAAAGGTGAAGGTATGGCTTTCTCTGGCCTATCAGAAGTCTTATGTGCTTATGAGAATGATGTGGTTGACTTGCAAGCAAAAATTAAAGCTCGAATCACTGAGCATTTGTTTGATTCATCTGGCAATCTCGTTGAGCATACTCATACGGTTGATACCACAGTGGGTCGCGTAATCTTGTTTGATATCGCTCCTAAAGGCATGGGCTTTGATCTTTTTGACCAAGAAATGTCTAAGAAAGCAGCTTCAGAGTTAATTAACCACTGTTACCGTACGCTGGGACTTAAAGCAGCAGTAATCTTTGCTGACCAAATGATGTATACCGGGTTCCGTTTTGCGACTTACTCTGGTGTTTCTATTGGTATTCAAGATTTAGTCTTGCCTGAGGCGAAGAAAGAAATTATAGCTCGAGCTGAGGAAGAGGTGCATGAGATTGAGCGTCAATTCTCCTCTGGTCTTGTAACACAAGGTGAGCGCTACAGTAAGGTTGTTGATATTTGGTCACATACCAATGACCAGGTTGCTAAAGCCATGATGGAGAAAATTGCTACAGAGCAGGTTGTTGATGCTAAGGGTAATACGGTTGAGCAAAACTCATTTAACTCCGTATTCTTAATGTCTGATTCTGGTGCGCGGGGTTCTGCTGCTCAGATTCGTCAGCTTGCTGGTATGCGTGGTTTGATGGCTAAGCCTGATGGTTCAATCATCGAAACACCGATTACGGCTAACTTCCGCGAAGGTTTAGATGTTCACCAGTACTTCATTTCAACTCACGGTGCACGTAAAGGTTTGGCAGATACAGCGTTAAAAACTGCAAACTCTGGTTATCTCACGCGTCGTCTAGTGGATGTTGCACAAGACCTTGTGGTGACCATGCAAGATTGTGGCACTGAAAATGGTCTAGAGATCGGTCCTCATATTGAGGGTGGTGACATTGTAGAGCCACTTAAAGAGCGTGTATTGGGTCGTGTTTTGGCTCGTGCTGTTCTTAAGCCGGGTACTGATGATGAGTTGTACCCAGTTGGAACAATGCTTGATGAGACGGCGGTTCAAGACATAGAGTCCAGTGGTGTTGATCGTGTGTGGGTTCGTTCTCCGATCACTTGTGAAACACGTTATGGATTATGTGCTCAGTGTTATGGCCGTGACTTGGCACGTGGTCACTTGGTGGACCAGGGTGAGGCTGTCGGTGTAATTGCTGCGCAGTCGATTGGTGAGCCTGGTACTCAGCTGACAATGCGTACATTCCATATTGGTGGTGCAGCATCTAGAGCAACTGCTGAAAACAACATTCAGGTTAAAACAGACGGTGTTGTTAAGATTCGTAATCTAAAAACCGTAAAACAAGAAGCGTCTAATCATTTAGTGGCTGTTTCTCGTTCAGGTGAGATGATTATTTGTGATATTCAAGGTGGTGAGCGTGAGCAATATAAGATTTCTTATGGTGCAACCTTGACGGTCAATGATGGTGATCAAGTGTCAGCAGGGCAAATCGTTGCTCAGTGGGATCCTCATACGCATCCTATTATTACTGAAGTAGCGGGTAAGATTAAGTTTATCGACGCGATTGAAAACGTTTCAATGGTTCGACAAACTGATGAGTTGACTGGTTTGAGTAGTATTGTGATTACTCCGGTTTCTCAGCGTAGTACGGTTGGTAAAGAGTTAAGACCGATGATTAAAGTGGTCGATGAAAAAGGTGAAGATATTTATCTTCCAGGTAGTAAGGTGCCAGCACAATATTACTTACCTGAAGGCACTATCGTGAATAAAGAGGACGGCGACTCCATTGGGGTTGGTGATGTCTTAGCGCGTATTCCACAAGAAACTAGCAAGACACGTGATATTACCGGTGGTTTACCTAGAGTTGCTGAGCTTTTTGAAGCAAGGAAGCCTGCTTTTCCTGCAGTTATGACT
>DMFG01000128.1 GCA_003450655.1 Coxiellaceae bacterium
ACTTGGTTCTACAAGGTATCGTGACACTGTTAGATAAAAATTCGGCCATATAGCAATTGAGTGAGTTTTGTTATTTGCTGTTTGATTTGTAATAATCAGTATCGGATTAAGACCTCATGGATAATATGATAAAGGGTTAACGCATGCGTATTAAAATGTTGAGAGAGTTTATTGTTTCAGAAACCATGGCGGGTTTTTGTCTTTTCTTGGCAGCTGTTTTAGCCATTATCGTCGATAATTCATCTTTGGCGCATTATTACCATGATATTTTACATCACGTTTGGACACTGCATTTATATGTTGTTGTCTTGTCTAAGTCGTTACATCATTGGGTGAATGATGGCTTGATGACCATCTTTTTCTTATTGGTGGGATTGGAGATTAAGCGAGAGTTGTTTGAAGGTGAATTAAGTTCATTTTCTCAAGCAGCATTGCCAGGTATTGCAGCTATTGGTGGAATGGTTGTTCCTGGCTTGGTGTATTGGGTCATCAATCATGCAGATGCCGTAGCGCTGCGAGGTTGGGCGATACCTACAGCAACTGATATTGCGTTTTCCTTAGGTATTTTATCATTGCTTGGCCGACGAGTGCCTTTATCACTGAAGGTTTTTTTAATGGCACTAGCAATTTTTGATGACATGGGTGCTATTTTAATTATCGCTATTTTTTACACGCCGCATGTGCAGGTGTATTTGTTGGCTGGTGTTCTAGTCATGTTTTTATTGCTGGTGTTATTGAATCGGCTTCGTGTGCATGCACTGTCTTTGTATCTCATTATTGGTGCTGTGCTTTGGGTGTGCTTGCTGCGTTCTGGTGTGCATGCAACTTTGGCAGGGATATTATTAGCCTTCACTATTCCATTGAACCATAAGAATTCTCATCGTGCATCGCCATTACATCGATTGGAGCATGTCTTAAACCCATGGGTAGCCTTTTTTGTATTACCGTTATTTGCTTTTACTAATGCTGGGATTAATTTCTCACAATTACCTATGGGTCAGGTGATGTCATCCGTTCCACTCGGTATTTTCGCAGGCCTATTTTTTGGAAAGCAGCTTGGAATAACAGGCTTTTCATGGTTGGCAATTAAATGCGGTATTGTTCGGTTGCCTTCTAATGTTCGCATATCCAGTATCTATGGTGTCAGTTTATTATGCGGTGTTGGATTTACCATGAGTTTATTTATCGGTAGTTTGGCGTTTGACTGGGTCAGTGAGTCTTATGAGCCACTAGTGAGAATTGGAGTCATTGGGGGGTCTTTGATTTCAGGTATTCTAGGTTATGTCGTGTTGCGATGTGTTTATCATAAACCGCAGTGTTCATAGTATTTTACGGCTGCATCAGGTACTATGGCTGTCCTTTTTTAGAGCTGACAGGTTAGGTCTAGTATTATGAGTCAAGATGTTACAAATAACCCCGTGGTTTATCTAAAAGATTATACGCCTGTGAGTTTTTTAATCGATGACGTTGACTTGCATGTGGATCTCCATGAGGATCACACCCGTATTGTCAGTACCTTGTCATTACGAGCTAATCCAGCAGCTGAGTCTTGTAGTGAACTATTTTTAAATGGTGAAGACCTCTTGCTAGAAGCCATTGAGTGTGATGGCGTTGCTTTATCTAAAGATGCCTATACGGTCAGTGAACACGGAGTCTTGTTGCATGATTTACCTTCACAGTGTCAACTGACGACCACAGTGGTGATTCATCCTGAAACGAATACGTTATTGATGGGCTTGTATCAATCAAGTGGTAATTTTTGCACACAATGTGAGGCGGAGGGGTTTCGACGCATCACGTATTTCTTAGATCGACCTGATGTGATGTCTCGTTATCGTGTCGCGATTGAAGCTGATCAAGCACGCTATCCGATGTTGTTATCCAATGGGAATTGTTTAGCAGAGCGTCAACTGCCTAATGGTCGTCATGAAGTAGTCTGGCAAGATCCTTCACTGAAGCCGTGTTACTTGTTTGCTTTGGTTGCTGGAGATTTTGATCTCATTGAAGATACGTTTACCACGTGCTCAGGTCGTCCAGTGGAGTTGCGCTTTTATCTTGAAAAAGGGTTTAAAGAGCAAGGCTATTTTGCATTAGATGCCTTGAAGCGTGCTATGCGTTGGGATGAAGAGGTCTATCGTCGTGAGTATGACCTGGATATTTACATGGTAGTTGCTGTAAGTGACTTCACCATGGGGGCGATGGAAAATAAAGGCCTCAATATTTTTAATACCTCTGCTGTATTGGCGAAACCCGATACCGCAACCGACGCAGATTATGCTTGGATTGAGGCGGTGGTCGGTCATGAATATTTCCATAACTGGTCCGGTAATCGAGTGACTTGTCGTGACTGGTTTCAATTAACCTTAAAAGAGGGTTTAACAGTCTTTCGAGAACACGGTTTTTCTATGGATATGTGTTCTGCATCAATGATGCGTTTGCAGCAAGTGCAAGGTATGCGAAATGCACAGTTTGCTGAAGATGCAGGTCCGATGGCTCACCCCATTCGTTCAGCTTCGTATATTGAAATTAATAACTTCTACACAGCAACCGTTTATCAAAAGGGTGCTGAAGTGATCCGTATGGTTGAAACATTTTTAGGAAAAACGGTTTTTCAGCAAGGCATGGATCTGTATTTTTCTCGCTTTGATGGACAGGCTGTTACCACAGAAGATTTTATTGCGGTGATGGAAGAAGTGTCAGGTCGTGATCTAACACAATTTAAACGCTGGTATGATCAAGCCGGTACCCCCGAGTTAACGATCTCCCAAGATTATTCAGTCGATGATCACACTTGGACGCTGCATGTTAAGCAGCAATGTCCATCGACACCCGGTCAAACTGAAAAGCAACCTTTTCATTTGCCACTTGCGATAGGGGCTGTTGATCATACAGGTCAGCCAATTGAGTTGTCACTGGATGCGAGTAATGAGTCATCAGAAACGTTAGTGTTAGATGTTACTCAGCCTGAACAATCATTTACGATTGAGGGCGTGTCATCTCAACCAGTGCCCTCGCTATTGCGCGAGTTTTCAGCGCCTGTAAAAGTGCATTATGATTACACGGTGAATGAACTGTCTACTTTGATTCAACATGATTCCGATCCTGTTGCGCGTTGGGATGCTGGTCAAACATTAATGTCTTCGGCACTGACGACCATCGCACAACAATATGAGTCGCAACAAACGTTAGTTATGGAGCCCGCATTGACTCACGCATTAGGTCAAGTGATAGAGCGTGCTGTTGAGGATCCTATGATGGCAGCACAACTGCTGGCTTTTCCTTCCATGGCTTATCTTATGCAAACGGACTCTACGATAGATGTTTTGTCGTGGCATGAAGCGCGTCAGTTTGCTGAGCGAGTGGTGGCAGATGTTTATGAAGACGTGTTATTACAAGCTTATCATCAATCACAATCTACAGAGCCTTACCAATTCAATGCTCAAGGCTATGCGCGACGTTCTTGGATGAACACCTGCCTAGCTTATTTAGTCAAAACACAGAAAGCATCACACCTAAAACGTGCTTTTGAGCAATATGAGCAAGCCGATAATATGACAGATACTATGGCTGCTTTACAGGCATTAAATCATCAACAGACGGATTTGCGTGATAAAGCTTTAGGTACCTTCTATGAACAATGGCAACACGAGCCTCTGGTTATCAATAAATGGTTAGGCTTGCATGCGTCTACCACTTTGCCGCATTGTTTAGAGCAAGTCCGCGAGTTAATGCAACATCAGGCCTTCCATTTAAGTAATCCCAATAATGTGTATGCCTTGATTCGTGGTTATGCTGGAAATCCTGTTGGTTTTCATAGCCCCGTAGATGGTCAAGGGTATGCTTTCATTGCTGATCAAGTATTAGCGCTGGATGCTATCAATTCCCTTGTGGCGGGACGTATTGTGAGAGGGTTGATGAATTGGCGTCAGCTCACAGATGCTCGTGGTCAGTTGATGCGTTCGCAGCTTGAACGTGTGGCTAATACCGCAGGTTTATCCAGTGATGTCTATGAAGTGGCACATAAGAGTTTGTGAGTGTGTTTGCTATCAAGCCAGGCTGAAATGTTATCGGAAATTGATGCGGCTAGAATGTGACACAATGTCGTGTTTAAATTGCTCGCTTGTTGCCAAAAAATTAAGTTTAGTATTGATTCAGTGTGTGAGAGCAGCGGTCTAATATTTCTAACGGACGTTTTTTAAAGATGCCTGTTTTGGTGTGATGTGTGCGTAATAATTCGATCGTATGCTTCGATTTTGGAATGATGACATCTGACATGGGGTGAGCGAGAGAGTCCTGTTGATGTGAGAATAGCTCATCTCTGGCTAATAAAATTTCACATGCGACGATCATGCTGTGTAAAGCCCGAGTTAATGGAATGGGTACACCCATCATGCCGAAAATGATGGTGTCTTTTTTTGCTATGTCGTAGTCAGTAAAATGGCCATGGGCATGCTCATTTATAAAAACAGTAGTGTGTGTGAATTTATATATTATAATTTTTTAATACATAAGATGTGATTTTGTATCGTAAAATTTAAATTAGTATCGTTAATTCGATATGTGCGGTTTAATATTTTAGGTGTATAGTCCACACCCAACAATAAAATTTATCGGGTGTGACTGTTATTATTATAGTGTTAAAGACTAAGGCTCTGGCTGGGTGTAGTACCTTCATTTGTGTTATTGGGTGTTTGTGGAAATAAAGTTTGTCTGCGGTCGCCATACTTTGATTCTTGGTCGTGATAACTTTCAAGGATGACAAACTCCCTATGTTCAGCGTGTGTTTTTACAAACAATCCAGCTTCGCCACGACCATCAATATAAATCGTTTTTATTGATCCTGGAAGATTTTCTAAAAATGTGTTCATTCTAGCTAGGCTGGCTGGCTTGGTTTCAGGGGTGATAGGTGAACTTACAAAATTATCGCCAAATCTTAATGCTTGTATGTCTTTAGTTTCGATAAGCGTTAGAAATTCTGTCATAAACTGATCAAATTCTTCGTCATTGAGGTGTGTAAGACCGTTATCAGAGATATCTATCATTTTATGATTTTTCCAATGCTCGATAATAAAGCAACCGCTTAAATTCCTGTCATCAGATTCACCCATATTGCGAAACTCTATTTTTATTTTTTCATTCATTTTATTACTCCTAATGTTAAGAAGGTATATATAAACTCTTCTGTTATATGTGATGTAAAACAAATTTATCAAATTGTCTCTA
>DMFG01000120.1 GCA_003450655.1 Coxiellaceae bacterium
TATTGGTATGACGAGATTATGTGATGAATGATGATCACTTAAAACAATTATTGGTCTACTATGATATTGGCTCACTAAGCAGTGATCCGATTGAAATATTCGGAAGTCGGGGTGGTTCCCGGATTTGGAAGGTATCAAATGCCAATTCTAGCTATGCGATTAAGCAATTGTCATCCGATCTTGATTGTTGTAGTCCGCAAGTGATTAAGAAGTATGAGCTTACTGAAACTTTAGCAGAGCGTTTTAAATCACTCGGTATCCCTGCTGTTTCAGCGATGGCTAAAGACAACCGTTATCTTGTTGTATTGGGCCAGCAAGGCTATTTATTGTATCCTTGGGTAGAAGGTAAGATACTATCTCGCTACGAGGTTTCTCTCTCACATGCCAGTATAATCGCAAAAATACTGGCAAAAATACATGATATGAAAATTGATCTGCCTCACCTGAGGCAACTTCGTTTTGATAGACACTCGAGTGAGTCACTCAATACACTATTCACCCAAGTGATCAAGCAACAGTTACCATACGCTCATGACTTGAGGCAGCTACAGACTCAAATCCATGCGGCTAATCAAGCGTACCACAGTGTCATTCCACTGCTTGAGCAAGATGCCGTATTAACGCACGGTGACCTTGATCAGATGAATGTGATTTGGTCCAATGACAATCAACCGTTAATCATTGATTGGGAAACAGTAAGATACATCAATCAAACGCGTGATGTTATAAGGACTTGTTTAAGTTGGAGTGGGTTCGGAGGCGATGATCTTTCTTTCGGTAATTATCAATCCATGATTAACCACTATTTAAACTTCGGTGGAAGACTCAGTCGGGCACATGTACGACCAGCATTGATCAGTGTATATGGCAGTATGATTCATTGGTTAACTTATAATATACACTTATCCATGGGTAAGGAGAGTTGCAAGAAAAAAGCTCGGTGCATCGAAGAAATTTTTATGACATTGAAAGCTTTTTCAGTGTTGAATAAGAGTTTCCCTGATTTAATCCGTCTAGCAGGAGAAGGTCATGCATGATAATGGATGTATTCTCTATCCCTGAGAAGCAAAAATCATCAACGATAGCACTGAAGATCATGAGATGGTCGAAAAAGTTTTTGGAAAAACCAAACAGAGTCCGCGCGACTAATAGGCTGTACAATCAAACATCCAATGATTCAGACTAAGATAGTTAGCATTAAACTTCGTGTTGAAGAGTTAATGATTTAAAGGGTTTTAAAAAGTAATGTTATCAAACAAAACAGTGTCGATAGCGGCTAAATCTCTGTAGTTCAATGCTTTAGATTAGTATAGAAATATACACAGCTGATTTAAGATACTTTCTTGAGTGTTATGTAAGAGGCTATCTCCATGGGTGTAGTTCTGTCACGGTTACCTTGAAAATAGCGATTGGGAATAAGGCACACGTTGCACAGCAAAGAATTGTGTAGATGGGGAAAAAGCGCCACCATCAATTCCTAACCCCTCTGATAACAAAGTACAAAAATGAAAAATATTGTACAAAATTCGAGAGAAAAACTATTCTCGAAAAAATCTAAGAATAATCGTCTATAATTAGTTATGTTATGAAGAAATAGATTGAGGTAAGACTATGAAATATATATTAACTGCATTACTTGCAATTGAGCTGGGTCTATCAGTGATAAATACATATGCTGCATCCGATCAAAATCCGGGTTGGGAATTCGCAGAGATGTCAAAGGACATGGCGGAGTCTCAAGTGATATTGATGGATCCACAGAGCCGGGTATCAATGTTACGCAGTCAGGAAAATACGACCCATGAACGTAAAAAACTCGGATCAGACGATAACGTGAACAAGACCGGGATTGGAGGGCGTCAGGAAACATCCTGCTGTCCTATCTTTCAAAGTACTCAATGCTGGGAGAAGTGCTGACCGGCCGACAAGTGAGGCGTGATTGCGGAGTGTGTCATTGACGCGAGAGAGACAGCGAGCATAGTCAGTCGACGGGCGCCGTGACGACTGAGTCAACTGGTGGCAAAGACAGTATACGTTTCTGTTCGGTTCAAGGACCCACGTAGTACGATGGCAAGTACATTAAATACTACCTGCAACTCGATCTTCATCAAATAGCTTGAAAGTGTGTAATTTTCATCATAGTGTTTAGTCAATGATTTTTATTACAACAATCTTGAATTTGAAGGACTATGACTATGAAACACCTTATTTTTGATTTTGATGGTGTTATTGCACAAAATGCCCAATCGGTTGCTTATCGGCTATTTTGTCAGGGTATAAAGGCTTATGGTTATGAATTCACTATCGATGAATGCTTTGAACGATTTCTGGGTATGACGATTAGAAATATCGTCAAGTCATTAAACCACGCTCGTAACCCAAAACGACACGATATTATTCCAGTGAATTTTTTCGATGCCTATGATGAGCAGTGCCTTGAGGATCTAGCGCAATTTGGCACTGTCGATCGCCATCTTGTTTCGCTCATTAATCATTGTGATAGCGTGAGTGTTTGCTCATCTAATCTGCAGAGGCATATTACGCATTTCTTGTCAGCAAAAGGACTGATGTCCTATTTTCCATTAGAAAGCTTGTTTACTTTTGAGTCGGTTGAGCATCATAAACCCGCACCCGATGTCTATCAAAAGTGCTTGCGAAACTTGCACCTTAATCCCACAGATGTCTGTGTGATTGAAGATAGTGCAGTAGGTGTCCAATCAGCCATTGCTGCTGGGCTAAGGGTTTATGGGTATATCGCTGGAACACCTGCTCATCTCAGAGACAATCACAGTGCTGAGTTGACTGCATTAGGTGTTGACTCAGTGATTGAGTGTTTTTCCGAATTAATACCTGGTCATTAAATCCTAAGACCATTGCTTTGCAGAGTTATGGTTATTATTCGATGACGCTTAGCAGCACATTCCGATGATTTTAGGTATACTGCCTCTAGGGAGTCAGTCGGTGAATGAAGCATGAAGCAATCATGGAAGGTTAAATGCGGTATTATCGCGTGCTGTTTGTGTAGCAGTGTGATGGCGCAATGGAATCATCCACACCCAGTATCAACGTCCGCTAATACGCGCTACAGTTCTTTTGCAGGCCCACCCAAAACCCTCGATCCAGCGAAAGCTTATTCATCCAACGAATTGCAATTCATTGCGCAAATCTATGAACCGCTGTTGCAATACCATTACCTTAAACGCCCTTATGTGTTGGAGCCGCTGACCGCCAGCAAGATGCCTGCGGTGAGCTTTTATGATGCGCAGTGGCAGCCGTTGCCGTCAACGACACCTCCTGATGCGGTGGCATACAGTGTCTATGATATTCACATTCAGTCAGGTATTCGTTTTCAAGCAAGCCCAGCGTTTGCTAAAGATGCATCCGGTGCATTTCGTTATCATGATCTCCCCTATAATCAAACCTATTACGATCTAACAGCATTTGCTCATGAGGATACTCGAGAGTTAACCGCAGAAGATTATGCGTATGAAGTTAAACGCATCGCTGCACCTTGGGTGCACTCACCGATCTACGGATTAATGAGTGAACATATTCTCGGGCTGTCTGAATTATCACAACAACTCGCTACAGCTCGTGATCAGTCACCGGGTACTTGGTTGGATTTACGACAGATAGATTTTCCTGGTGTCAAAGTACTTAGTCCCACCCATTTTCAAATCGTATTAAAAGGCGTGTATCCACAATTTATGTATTGGTTGGCCATGCCATTTTTTGCTCCCATTGCTTGGGAGGTCGATGCCTTTTATCAGCAGCCTGTGTTGCAACCGCATAATATCAATTTAGATTGGTATCCGGTGGGTACAGGACCCTATCAGTTAATCGAAAATAACCCGAATCAACGCATGGTGTTATCGCGCAATCCGCTTTTTAGAGGAGAAGCTTATCCCACGGATGGTGAGCAGGGTGATCAATCAGCAGGTTATTTAGCCGATGCTGGGAAAGCCATGCCGTTTATCGATCGTGTTGAGTTTCACTTAGAGAAAGAGAGTATTCCGCGATGGAATAAGTTTTTACAAGGTTATTACGATTATTCGGGTATCAGTGCAGACAGCTTTGATCAGGCCGTGCAATTAGACGCCGATGGGGTGCCTGTGCTAACGCCTGCCATGAAGCAACAACACATTCGTCTACAAACCACGGTTAGTCCATCGGTGTATTACTTAGGTTTCAATATGCTAGATCCTGTGGTGGGTGGTGATAGTGATCGCGCACGGTATTTACGACAAGCCATTGCGATGACCATCGACTATGAAGAATACATTGCCATTTTTATGAATGGTCGAGGGATTGCTGCAAACAGTCCTATCCCGCCGGGTATCGCTGGTTTTCATAGTGGTAAGCAGGGTATGAATTCAACGGTGTATCGTTGGGATGGTCAGCAGGCAGTGCGTCGTTCATTGTCA
>DMFG01000012.1 GCA_003450655.1 Coxiellaceae bacterium
TGTACATACACGATATGGGTTTGAATTATTTTCTGAATCGACCTCAGATAAAGTTATTCATGCTGCTGATTGTGATGTGTTAGCTGTTCGGGTGCCTTAGTATTTATAAAAAGAATGAGTAGAAGAATATGAGTGAAGTGTCAAATAATGGTGTTAGCGACGCAATAATCAAAGCATTAGTCGATGATCGTCGACGAGATCGCCGTTGGCGTATTATCCGTTTTAGTTTAATTGTAATAATACTTTTATTATATGTTGTTGCGTTGATGACACATTCATCTGATGATCATGATCATCTAAAATCAGGAAAGCCTTATGTGTCATTAGTCCGACTCTCAGGCGTGATAATGCCTGAGACACATATGTCAGCAAACGTTATTAACCCTGTACTGTATAAGGCGTTTACGGATAAAAAAAGTAAAGGCGTCTTAATTGACATCAATTCACCTGGAGGGAGTGCGGTTCAATCATCATTAATTTATGATCAGATTATGCGTTTGAAATATGCGTATCATAAAAAAGTTGTTGTGGTTGGTGAGGATTCCTTAACTTCAGGTGCTTACTTGATTGCCTCTGCGGCTGATCAGATATACGTTGATCCAGACACTATTACAGGGTCAATCGGGGTTATTATGAGTGGTTTTGGTTTTACCGATGCGATTAAAAAAATCGGTGTTACGCGTCGAGTCTTTACAGCTGGTAATAATAAAGATCGTTTAGATGCTTTTGAGCCACTTAATGCCACGGATGTTGCAAAGGCTAAACAGTTACTGAATGACGCACACGAGCATTTCATAAAAGATGTTGTGGCTGGAAGAAAAAGGCGTTTAAAAGGTGACAAGAAGGTCTTATTTTCAGGAGACTTTTGGTCAGGTTCTCGTGCCGTTCAGTTAGGCTTGGTCGATGGTACGGGTAGTGTGTCGTCTGTGATGCACCACGAGTTCTCTACTAAATTTTATAAACTGTATGAGCCACGTTTATCTTTCTTGCAGTCTTTAGTTGGCTCAACGCAGGAGCATTTATCCATACCTGGGCTGCATGCGGCAACAACAGTATTAGCTCAGTGGACAGGTGTGTCTTAGCGTATGGCTACCTATGCGATTGGTGATGTGCATGGGTGTTATGATTCACTCTGCGCATTGCTTGATGCAATAGACTATCAGTCAACGCAGGATCACTTGATTTTTATTGGCGATCTTGTGAATACGGGCCCTTGTTCTTTGGAAGTTTTAAGGTTAGTTCGTTCATTAGAACAAACTACCGTTATTTTAGGTAATCATGATTTAGCACTGCTTGCTAAAGGATACGGCGCTATAACAGCATCTCTAAGTCCCACATTAAAAAGTGTATGTGATGCCCCAGATGGTATGGAGCTGTTGTTTTGGTTGCGCCATCAACGACTATTCCACATTGTGGAGCGTGATCAGGCGGTATTTGTTCATGCTGGCATTCCCCCTTGTTGGACGATTGATCAGACAAAAGTGTATTCAGGTGAAGTCGAAGCAGTTCTTCAAGGTGAGCGTTATTATCATTTTTTGTCTTCCATGTATGGACAAGAACCTGCTATTTGGTCTGATGATTTAGAGGGTGATGATCGTCTTCGTTATATTGTGAATGCATTGACAAGAATGCGTTTTTGCACATTACAGGGGAAGTTGGAATTTGAGTGTAAAGAGTTGGTACATCCTCATGATGATTTTCAACCGTGGTTTCACTGGTACCAGCAATCCTATCATGTATTTTTTGGGCATTGGGCTTGGTTAAAGGGTCAGTGTCACCAAGAGCGGTGTTATGCGCTGGATACCGGATGTGTCTATGGTGGCTTTTTAACCGCGATCAATGTCGAGACAAAACAACGCATTCAAGTAAAAGCGCGTGAGTTGTCTTAAATAGATGGTTTGCGTTCTAACCAGATACAGCGAAAAGCGGTTGTATTGGTGTCGCTGATTGGGTGTGATGTTTCATTGATGCATATCCAATCGTCTTCATTCCATTTGGGAAAATACGTATCCCCCGGTGTCTTAAGATCAATGAGTGTTAAGATCATCCGATCAGCACGATCTATCGTTTGTTCATACAGGCTAGCACCTCCCATAATAATGACATCCTCCGTTGGTTCAGTGAGGGCGATAGCATCATCAATTGATCGGCAGACTGTCACATTAGGGATGGCAAGATGGCTTTGTCGGCTCACTACAATGTTGTGGCGTTTGGGTAGTGGGCCGGGCAGACTGTCAAACGTGGTTCTTCCCATAATGATCGGCTTACCAACGGTTACCGCCTTGAAGTGTTTAAATTCAGCCGGCAAGTGCCATGGCATAGTGCCGGATTTACCAATCACACGATCGTGGGCCATTGCAGCGACTAATGTGAGCATCAGAATTCCTTATTCATCAATGAGAAAAATACTGTAGCAGGTTGATCACCACTGACCAAGAATGAATGATGGTGTTAGTAGATGATTAGCGGCAGATAGTAGGTTTGAGGTAAAAGGAACCTTGGGTTGGTGTGTGGTCTTAGTGTGTTGACCGTTGCCCGTCGCTACTAAGATGGCATGACAGCCAACGGATTCAGCAGCTTGAAGATCTCGGATGGAATCACCAATAAAGACAGTGTCTTTCCATGCTATGTCAAATTGTTGTTGTAGTTGGATCAGTAGTCCAGGTTTAGGCTTGCGACATGCACAGTGATCTGCATCAACATGTGGACAAAAGGCAATAGCATCTAGTGTTGCGTGATGTTGTTGAAGAGAAAGCTGCATTTTTTGATGAATGGCTGAGAGAGTATTTAAGGAATAATACCCTCGCGCTATGCCTGATTGATTGGTTGCTACACAGACGGTGTGTCCTGCCTGCTTAAGTGCTGCAATGGCTTCTAAGCTACCTGGAATCGGGTGCCACTCTTCAGGAGATTTAATGTAATCTGGGGAGTCTTCATTGATCACGCCATCTCGATCAAGCAGGATTAACATGCTGCGACTCCAAAATACGTGTGATGAGGAACGAGTTCTGATTGATGAGCGTTTATGAAAGCTTGAATATCAACAGGGCGTTTTCCGGGAAGTTGAACGGTGTGGAGACGCAGTAGTCCCATCCCTGTATTGATATCTATACCATCTTTGGAGACAGCAATTAATTGTCCACAAGGTTTGTCGCAGTATTGATCAATCGCGGTGGCTTCCCAGATACGCAGTCTATCGCCTTGCCAATGGGTATGTGCAATTGGCCAGGGGTTATAGGCACGCACTTGATGGGCCAGTGTGATCGCAGGTTGTTGCCAGTCGATGAGAGCATCAGCTTTTTGAATTTTACGAGTATACGTCGCTTTTTGATGATCTTGAGGTTGCGGCGTGATTGAGCCTTGCTCTAATTGGTTCAGTGTCTCTAATAATTGTTCCGCACCTTCATGAGCTAGGCGTTCATGTAATTGCCCGGCGGTTTCTGTCGGTAAAACAGATGTCGGTGTTTGCGATAAAATGGGCCCAGAATCCATGCCTTCATCCAGTTGCATAATGGTAATGCCTGTTGTTGTGTCGCCTGCTAGCAAGGTATGTTGAATAGGTGCCGCCCCACGCCATTGCGGTAACAATGATGGGTGAAGGTTAACGCAGCCTAGTCGAGGGATGGCCAGAATATTGGCAGGCAATATTAATCCATAAGCAATCACAACCATCACATCAGCATGGAGTGCACGCAATGATTCAGCGGCTTCATCAGTTTTTAATGAAGCTGGGTCAAATACTGGGAGTTGGTATTGTTGAGCGAGTTCTTTGATCGGTGTCGGTGTGAGTTTTCGACCACGTCCCGCTGGTCGATCAGGCTGTGTGTAGACTGCAGCGATGGTGTGATGTGATTGGATTAATCGTTTTAAGCTGGGGCATGCAAAGTCGGGAGAGCCCGCAAAAATCAGTTTCATGGTGTTTCCTGATAAGAGTTGATGATCGTTATGATAGCGGATTATTGAGGGTTGTCACGTTTTTACCCCGTGTGCTTACTGACTACGGTATTGTTGTCAAGATGACGTACTTGCATGCTGAAGATAAGGAGGGTGAGATGTGAGTACGCCAAATATTGAGCACTGGTTAAGATTATCTCAAGCTGTGGGGGTAGGGCCGGTAACTGCCATGCAATTGGTTGAATATTGGGGGAGTGTGACCGCATTGTGGGGGGCTCCACTCGATGCTTGGTGCCAATCCCCAATGTCATCAGCATTGATTGATGCTTTGTTACAGGTGTCGCAGTCAACGGTTGATCAAGATCGTCAGTGGGCGGAACAGCCAGATCACAGTATCCTGACCATCGATGACTCTGCTTACCCCGAGTGGTTGCGTGCTATTTCGGCACCACCACTACTACTTTATATAAAAGGAGATCCTGGTTGTTTATCTGAACTGCAAGTGGCGATCGTAGGTAGTCGTCGAGGTAGTTACCATGGTCGCACATTAGCACATCAATTATCGTGTGGATTATCCGATCGAGGTGTCGTAGTGACGAGTGGTTTGGCGCGAGGAATTGATGGTGCTGCACATCAAGGTGCATTAGCAGGGAGTGGAAAAACCCTTGCTGTCTTAGGTAGTGGTTTAGATGTTATTTATCCGAGTGAGCACCGTCGATTAGCGTCACATATTATGGAGCGTGGTGCTTTAGTGTCTGAATATCGCCCTTGTGCTCGGCCAAGGTCGTATCATTTTCCACAACGAAATCGGATCATCAGCGGATTGTCATGTGGGGTTGTAGTGGTTGAAGCGGCTCGCAAGAGTGGTTCACTCATTACAGTAGAGCATGCATTAGAGCAAGGTCGAGAAGTATTTGCTGTGCCAGGTGTGGCTGGGGTGTCTTCAGTTGAAGGGTGTCATGCATTGTTAAGATCGGGTGCAACATTGGTTGAGTGTGTGGAAGATGTGCTGCAGGTGGTGTCAAATAGTTCGCTGCGCAATGATAGAGTGGTCAGTTTATCAACAGGCCATACTAAGGATGATAGGGGAGGTATGGTTCCTCTTGATTCAGAATGTCAGATACTGCTAGAGTGTGTCGATTATAAAATGACCACAGTGGATGAGGTAAGGGCTCGTTCTGGTTTGAATGTGGCCAAAGTCAATTCAATGTTGTTAATCATTGAATTAAAAGGGTATATTACTCGAGTTTCCGGTGGCTATGTGCGAGTAGACTAGCATGAAAAAAGACAGTGTATTAAATGTGTTGATGTATATTTTTAACCATCACTTGCAGCAAGGTAAGGTAGTGGAGCTAACCTCAGATGA
>DMFG01000072.1 GCA_003450655.1 Coxiellaceae bacterium
AACACTAAAACATTAGGTCTTTGCAGCGTTAGCTTGCCAATCATCAAGCGAACCTTCTCACCACCCGATGTCACCTTTACAGATTTCTTAGTGGAGTCTCCGGAAAACAACATACGACCCAAGACGCCTCGTATTTCTTGCTCATCATCCCCTGCCTGACCCCACTGTGCCACCCAGTCTAATAGCGTTGTATCTTCTTCAAAATCATCAGCATGCTCTTGAGAGAAATAACCCACCGATGCATTTTCCGACCACTTAATGCCACCCGCCTGTTTTGGCAATCGATCCATAATCGTTTCTAACATCGTCGTCTTACCTATCCCATTAGGCCCTATCACTGCGACTCGCTGTCCTGCTTCAATTGACAAACTCACATCTTTAAATAATGGCGAATCAATCTCATATCCACCCTGCAAATCATCCAGTTCAAGCACCAGACGATGCAACTTCTTCTCTTGCTCCAAACGGATATAAGGAAACTTACGACTAGACGGCTTAATTTCATCTAACTCAATTTTATCGATCTGCTTCAGGCGTGAGGTAGCTTGACGAGACTTAGAAGCATTTGCAGAAAATCGTCGAACAAAGGCCTGTAACTCTTGGATTTTAGCCTGTTTCTTAGCATTATCACTGAGCATTTTTTGTCGAGCCTGCATTGCAGCTGCCATATACTCATCGTAATTACCGGGGA
Source organism: Coxiellaceae bacterium (assembly GCA_003450655.1). Lineage (GTDB taxonomy): Bacteria > Pseudomonadota > Gammaproteobacteria > Coxiellales > Coxiellaceae > UBA9148. The sequence continues at coordinate 692 of DMFG01000072.1, forward strand.
ATAACTGAACACGACCGTAATCTAAATCAGCCATGTGTGTGCACACCGCATTTAAAAAGTGGCGATCATGCGAAATAATGATCATAGTGCAAGTTTTTTCACGTAAAGCATGCTCTAACCAGCGTATCGTATTGATATCCAAGTTATTAGTGGGCTCATCCAGCAACATAATATCAGGATCAGCAAAAAGCACTTGTGTTAATAATACACGCAACTTAAGACCCGGCGGCAGCTCACTCATGAGACGCAGATGCTGATCTTCTGGTATTTCAACACCCAGCAGCAACTCCCCTGCTCGCGACTCTGCTGAATACCCATCTAACTCAGCATATTGCATTTCTAACTCAGCGACCTCCATGCCTTCTGACTCTGACATTTCAGGAAGCGCGTAGATTTCATCGCGACGTTGCTTAATTTTCCAGAGATCTAGATGCCCCATGATCACCGTATCCATAACAGTGAATTCATCAAACGCAAACTGATCTTGACAAAGTGTAGCAATACGCTGCTGAGGGCCTTTCATGACTTGACCATGCGTAGGCTCCAGATCCCCTGATAAAATCTTAAGAAACGTAGACTTACCACTCCCATTGGCTCCAATTAATCCATAGTGACCACCTTCTTCAAATTTGACTGAGACATCTTCAAATAAAGGCTTGCTTCCAAATTGGATAGTCAGGTTTGCAGTAGAGAGCATTAGCATATTCCATGGTGAAAAATCAGGCGACATCATACCAAATTCTTTAAAAAAAACCATCCCGGACTTCCCAGCATTAAGGGAAATGCGTATTATACGCATCGATCATATGCTGTGTTATGGAGAACCAAATGCCATCTTTCATCTACCCTGCTACTGCTGAGCTCAAACGTGCACTCAGGGAGTCCACACTTCAGACTGATGATGATACAGAAATCTATTACCAATATGCGAAGCAACCCAATAACGCTGAATTAATTATCTTTATACACGGTTACTCCGAACACTCTGACTGCTATCTTTCAATCATGTCTTGGTTCTTCCAACGTGGCTATCATGTAGCTAGCTTTGACGTGCGCGGCCATGGCCTATCTAGCGGTGAACGAGGCTTCATCACCCATTTTAAAACCTATAGCAGCGATCTCCATCAAGTCATAACCGCCATACAACAACAATGCCAATCTCGGACAATCAACCTATTAGCACATAGCAATGGAGGCCTGCTCACTTGCTATTACCTGCTCACCCATGAAAAAGCACATCACCCGCAACGACTTATACTTAGCGCTCCCTATCTAGGCACGCACCCTAAGATACTCCCCATAAAACCTCTTCAGTGGTTTCTAACTCAAGCAACCAAACTTTACCCGAAGTTATTACTACCTAAAAAAGCCAAACATGTTAATTTAACTCATGATGAAAGCATTATGAAAAAAATTGCCGCTGATAAAAAACGCCTCAACGCTACGTCTATCTTGTGGTTCCTAGCCGCTAAAGAAGCACAAGACACAGTATTTAAATGCGCTAAACACTGGCCTAACATCCCCGTACTCATGATTACGGCTGAAAATGATGTGTTAGCGGACAACCAAAAAATTCAACAATTTTTTGACACTATTCCAAGCCCTGGAAAATTAACGATAGCACCACCAGGGGCTTACCACGAGGTACTCAATGAGCTCGACAGAGAAACAACTTATCAACATATACTTGACTGGTTGATAACCACACCCTGTCATGATTAGTCTGAATCAATAATTAAGACCAGCAATAACACCATAGCGTTATAACAATATGACCAAACCTTATAAACATACTTTATTTTGCATTAAAACGAGTATTTAAAAACAGCAAGGCAAACCCCATCGGGACCACCATCACTAAAATACTAGTATCGAATGATGCGCCATGCATAAAGCTAAGAAAAACATCACTGGCCATAAACCCAAAAAAGAAGGTATAAAAGAAAATGCCAAAGCATAATCCTAACTGAGCATAGGTTTTATAGATTTGAAATTGTTGCTCAGAGACATGCAGATGAAATACAAGCTCAACAATACCCCACGTAATTAATGCGGCAGTGATAAAGTGCATCAACACCAAGGACCACACACCACAATGAACCACCCAGGAAGCATCAATTGCTCGGTTAATTACACTGCCTGTGTTTTCCGGTGTAGGAAAGCCCATAACCTTAGCAAGAAACTCCACTTCGTTGTTTATCTGCACTGCATCTGTCAGCGTATTTATCCACTCTCTTAAAGCTGGCGGTATGAGTAATGCCGTCTGCATTAACCTTAGAAGTATCACTTTTTTCACAACAACCTCCTTGTCTACTCAATATACTCGAAAACATTCAAGGCTAACGACCTAAATCAGCCCTCAACTTTACTGTGAGCATAACTCACCTCACGCATGATCACTTAAAGGATTCATAAGAGGGTAACCCTTGAGAATTACCGACATCCTTATCATAAGCTTCTTTCAAAAGCGCATATAACTCACTACGATTTCCCAACAATATACCATAAGAGTCTTGAATGTGATCCATGGTTTTTTTAATGAGATCGTGTGTTAGGTTAATGTGTTTTAATATTTCCTTACCAGAAAGATCATACTCATTCATATTCTCGCCACATTCTTGAAATTTCTCTTCAGTTTTCTGATAGGAATCTGCTTGTATGACAGCATTAATAGATTTAACAATTGAAGATACTTGCTGATTACGCAACTGATAAGCCCTACGATTTTTATCAAAGATGCCCCACCAACTTCTGTTATTCATCTGTGAAAGATAACTACCTAAAACTGGGGAATCGCATGCACCCCCTTCTCCCACCAAACGAATTATCAATTCAAGCAAAGACGCTAGGCGCTTCTCCATATCTGCTGAATAATTATTGTCACTCTGAATCATATTGCATTATCCAATAGCGTCACCCATCAGACCCCTTCCAGCTGTCACAAATTGTCACTAACGCATCGATCATCACCGGGTCCATTGCAGAATGTGCGCCATCAGGGACATAGTGAATCGTTGAATTTGACCATGCTTGATGTAAACGCCATGACGCAATCGGCAGGCAAATCACATCATGTCGACCATGAACAATATGACAGGAAATGTGCTGGCATTGATCCATACCGTCGAGCAAAGCACGACCTAAAAAGAATTGATGAGCCGCATAGTGACAAATAATCCGTGAATAGGTCTGTGTAACATCATCACGTAG
>DMFG01000099.1 GCA_003450655.1 Coxiellaceae bacterium
CCTCACACTTTATCTTGTTCGGACTCATTATTATTGCTGGTGCCTGGTTTACTTACTGGGTCTGCCAACGTTCTTTTTTTCTCATTGCACTCTATGCTCACCATGTCGTGCGTTATACTTGGAACTGGCTGAAAGATCATCATAGCACTCACTGGTTCACCACTTTTTTATACAATGAAGAAGAGCCTAATGATAGCTCTCAACTGATGAAATGCTTACTCAGTATCACACTGCTGTTTTTTTTCTGCATTCTATTCTTAAGACTCAACTTACACCACTCACTTGCTGCTGGACTCAACCATCCTGTCTACCACTTACTACAAAGCCTCAGATCACCGTGGCTTGACCATGTCATGATCATTATCACGGCCTTTGCTAACTCTAAATTCATTGCCCTCATTACTTTTATTACTTTAGTATTTCTAACCATCAAAAGACTCTGGCGCTTTATCTTTTATCTCATTGGCACCATGGCTATATCCACTGCGATCACTTATTTCATCAAAACAACTTACACCTCTTTGCGTCCTGATATCGTCTTACCCTTTTTGCATGAAAATTCGTTTCCTAGCGGCCATACCGTCATTAGTATTGCCTTCTTCGGATTTACGGCTTTTATCACTCGCCAATGTTACCCACAATGGAAGAACAAACCCTACACCATCGCAAGCCTTATCATTGCTTTGATCATGATCTCACGCCTATACCTTGGAGCTCATTGGTTTACCGATATCCTCGGCGGCTTTCTGCTGGGCTATGGTGTTTTATTAGGAAGCCTCGTGCTCTATCATCGCAAACCATACACATTCACAAAACCATCACCCTACTACTGGGGAGCAATGCTAACCATTACCCTAGTGATGATTCCAAGCATCTATATCCCAGTTCAATACACTAAAATTGCCAGTATTTATCAACCACAGCTCATTCACCAACAAACCACATCAACAGCTTGGTGGCAGCAACCACTGACAGAACTACCTATAGCTCGACTTAGTCGTTTTGGCAAACCCATACAACCCTTCAATATTCAATGGGCAGATCAACTAGACCGTATTAAATCGACGCTCATCACCAACGGCTGGGAAATATTAGATAGCCAGCAAGAAGCTCAAAAAGATCAATTACCCATGAGACTACGTCCTCAACGACTCTTCCCTCCTCTCCACCTTAATCGATCGCCAGTGCTATCAGCCGTCTATCGAGACACTGATCACAAATTGATTGAACTGAACCTGTGGGAATCTAAGTTATCACTGAGCGACCTCAAGACACCTGTATGGATTGGCACGGTGAGTTTAAGCAACCCCAATAACCACCGACTCATTACAAAAATGAATGCTAATGCTGAATTTACTATTGATACCATGATTCACCAGTTAAATCTTTCACATATAAAGACTCAACGAATCCAAGTGCCTGCGAGTGCCAGACCTCAATCACTCAACACATCCCATTGGGATGGCATGATTCTTATCATACAACCATCCTCACCAAAACAAGACTAACCGTGAATGAGCACGCAATTTGATGCATCTCAATTAAAATCGTGGAACACCTTCCAATCAACTGCATTAATGCTATGGGGAATAATAGGCACGACCCATCACGCACTGAACTTAGATCATAGTAATAATCGATATCTTGATTTTATAAATAGCACAGTGTGCCCTGCCTTCATGTTAGCCGCATGCACGGGCATTAACTACATCTTATATCACCATAAACCCAATGCATTTTCCCACAGTGCAGACTTAATACCCTCACTATGGAGTTGCAGTATCATTGCACACATTATAGATAACCACTCACCGTGGAAAAAAATGAATGGCGCATCGTGGATGGCTGGCGTTCTCGGATCTATATTAATGATTAAAGAAAACTCACTAACATATAATACAACACCAGGAATGCTTGCCGGTCTTGCATTTTCAATCAAACTAATCATCGATATTGCTACTGATATCACGCAAGAGGATTCTAATAGAACCCTTCCCATCATTGGCTCTTCTGCTATTTTTATGACAGGGGTTTTTTCAGGAATCCAATGCTACAAAACGCATTATGCAAACAATGCCACCATAGCGTCCGAGATTAATGACAGTATAGAGATCAAGCGTTCCTGTTTGACACCCTCTCTTGCTGATAACGATCTTGAGGAAACAAAACAAGCATCAATACACCCGCTATAATGATGCACCCCATGCCACACCAGCTAAGCGCTGATGGTACATGCTTCCAGACCATCCAATCGAGTAACAAACCAAACAGCGTAGTCGCATAAATAAAAGGTCCCGTTAATCGAACAGGAGCATATCGCGTACAAGCCACAGAGAAATATAAATAGAGATAACCTAATACGCCTACGCCTATCAAATAGCCGATTAAAGATAGACTGAAGTGGAACGGATGCCAGTGATAGGCACAAAAAAGCGCGCTAAAAACAGTACCCACAGTGAAATCATAAAATACCGTTCGATAGGTCGGCTCTGTATATGACAACAGACGTGTTATAAAAATGACAACCGCAGAACCTATGCCTGCGAATAATCCATAAACGGCAGGCAGAGAAAAAATATCCGAGCCAGGTCGAACAATAATCACTATCCCTAAAAAACCCAAGCTCATTGCCCACCATAATTGACGATAAAAACGAATCCCTTTCCATAGATAAGCGATCAAAGGAATAAAGAAGGGTGACGTAGAAAATAAGACCGTTGCTGTCGCTAAACTTAAAAATTGTGTTGCTATGAAAAAAGCCAATAATACCACACAACCTAACAGTGATCGGACTATTTGCATAACCCAACGCGTTGATTTCAGCGATTCGAACCACCCCACAGAGGAGGGTTTCTGCCACGATAACATGACACAACACAGCAACCAACTCACAGCAAATCGAACCAATAGCACAACAGTGATTGGGGCTGTGTCTGATGATAACTTGACAAACATAGCCATCATAGCACTAGCCAAACAAGCCAATAACGCAAGCATGATAGCCTTTCCGCGTTGCTCTGGTATTAATTGAGACATACCCATACTCCACCGATTACATTAAGAACGCTCAAGCGCTCACTGTTTATGAACCAATAAGAAGATAGGTTGAAACTTTAATAAGATCAAGCACAAATAGGAACCTACTCATCATTACCTAACAATAGATTGTTATGATAATGTAGGCTTGGGTGTTGTTGGCAAACTCAACGGAGTGACGCCGCTAGAAGTTACTGATGGTGGTTTTACTGTGGTTTTAGCGCGAACTTCTGGTTTAGGTAATGCTTCAGTAAACTTTGGAAAATCACTTTTTGATGAAGATGCAACTCGCTTATCTTTATTTAATCCATCAAGTATTCCCTGCTCCTGATCAAACCACGGCTGCCGGTCGGGTAACGCGTTCGTTGGTCTTGTTTTTGGCTTAATAGCTTTTGATTCAGTAGCGATCTCTTCAGGTTTTTTAGTAGCGATCTCTTCAGGTTTGTTAGGCGAATAGTTTTCATAGCAAGCATTCTTTGCACTCTCTAAGCGTTGGTTACGAAACCCTAATCCATCCTTAACAGACTCCACAATGGTTTTCTGTCGCAATATATTTCCTGCACCCTCCATCTCTATCGATGGTGCTGCCTGATGAGCTGATGACCCTTTGGCCGGGGTTATTGATTGGCTCGACTGCGAACTAGACGAGGGCTTTGGTTGCGGTGCAGAAGGTGATTGTGACAATGGATCTTTTGCTAATAATGCGTCCTCTTTCCACTTCTTTTCCCAGCTCTTTTTTATGTCATCATTAGTTGGTCTTTGTGATTTTTGTGGTTCTGAATTTAAAACCTGACTCCTCTGATTAGTTGTACCCACCCCCTGTTCAGCTTGAGGTGTCTGAGCATCGTGCAATTTTTTCTCTACTGCCTCCAGTCTTTTTAATTTTCTTAGTTCACTTTCATTGGAATCTTTAGATTCAGTCGTCGGAGGTAATGGCGTAGTTGATGCATGATCAAGTTGACGAGAATTTTCAGGAGTGTCATGAGGTGCATTCGATTCTGAGGGAATAGGTCTAGGGGTGCGTTGATCTTTTCGCCATTCCTGGACTTTTCGATGCATCTCCTCTCTTTCAGCCACTAAGTCTTTCTCGGTCTTTGGAGTCTCTGATGCAGTTGCCTGTTGTTTAGCCATATCGGCTTTTAAAGACGCCTGGTAAGCTTCATCTTGCTGTTCTCGTAATTGTTGTCGTTCTTCTGGCGTCTCTTTATGACTTTCAGCCCCCTTTGATAAAGTCGCCTCCTTTTCTTGGAATGGCTCTGCTTTGTCAGTATTTGAGGATTTTTCCTTTTCTTGATCTGCTTGCAAGGACTCCTGATAAGCTTTATCTTGCGCATCTCGAAGAGCTTGACGTTCTTTTTCTTTATTCGCTTTTACCATTAACTGTTGAGTTTCTTCTACCGTTAATAGCCCCTTGAGTTCCTTCCTAGATATAGGTGATTGACCTTTTGCAAGATTTCCAGCCAACCATCCCTCTATTGATGATTTTTCATAAATATAACCATCACTCGCCAAAACAGGATTTTTAATAGGTTCACGACTAATAAGACAATTTTCATTGAGATTACGTATCTTCGTCGGGTCAGTTCTATATTGGCTTGCTTCTGCGTCACCATCCCACGATTCTGAAACCAAAGCATCGTGATTATTTGCAAACTGATATCGACCGAAACGAGATTGAACAGTTAAGCAATCATTATCGACTTTGGCATGGCTCAAGGCTGAACGCACGCCAGCCCTTCCTTCTGCAGAGATCTTATCAACATCCTTAATGTTTAATCTAAATTTCTTATTGGAGGATCCCATGACCTCAAAAGCTCGAGAATATTGATCTATACGTGTATTTTCCCACGGTGTTGTACTCTCCAAGTGCTCAGGTTTCATGCCATTAATTTGCAGCCCCGAAATAGCCCCTGGATGGTCATTTCGATGAGAGATACGGTAATCACCTATGTGTTGCACATGATGGTTACCCACATCACGCTGATGAACCTGTAACAAACTAGTCGTGGCACCAGAAAGTGACTCATTAGCCATTGACTGAAGAGTAGGTTCAAAAGGTGTTTTGTCATCATCTTCTTTGGCATTAACCAACACCTGCACATACACTCCTAAAGATGACTCTTGGAGATCTTCATAGTATTTCTCCAAATAAAAAAGCAACGCCTTATCATGCTGACTCGTAGTGTTTTCGTACAACATAGGAGATAGAGACTCAGCATCTTCCAGGTCAATTTGATCCTCTTGTAGATGACTCAGTTGCTGCTCGAGATCTTTCGTATGCCTTTGCTCTTTTTGAGCTTCAAAAATTTCATCCTCTTTTTTAAACTGCTTTTTTTCCTCATCCAGTTTCTGAATATCTTGCTTTTCTCGATCAATCAACGCCGCTTCCATTGCGCGTTGAGTCAATGTTTCTTCAGGGTGGCTCATACTCATCTCAAATCTCTTTGCATTTCACTTTCATCATGTATTTTTTAAAAAAAATAATGATAACTCATCAAAACTGCGACCCATACTACTCATAAATACTTAAGGAAATATTAAATAAATAAAAAAATTTAATGCTTTCTTAATAATTATCGGCCAACAAACATGCATGAGAATAAAAAAAATTTACATAATACATTGAATATATGGATAAAAATAAAACCTTAAAGATTAAAATATTTAAGGTACATTAAATCTTTTAATAATCCCTATTAATGATCAATTTAAAGATTAAATCTCTTAATATTACATATTGATCAAAATTTATACTGAAAAAAATCTTCTATCATACACCTAATAAGACACAGATGACCCACCCTACGTAGGCAATAAAGAACGTTTTAAAGCTGCCTCACACTGCGTGACTTGATCATGAGTCAATACAAACCGTGCCGTTGATAACGCGCAGGAAAACAACCCTGTCGTTAGCGTATAGATTGAAACCACCTTCATTGGTGATGAAGCTGCATTAAACGCATTAAATACAGCAGAAGAAGAGATGCCATCCACATCGAGCAACCATAAAGGAAAAGCAACTGTAACAAACAGGTTAAAGCTTAACCCTAAACACCTTACAGAACTGATCAAAGCATTCATGCGATGATTGTACTGTTTTAATGATGCATGACTATTCCTATCCTCAATTCCACGAAGCAACTGATTAAATCCACTCTCAGGGTTATTCACCAGATGATTAATAGCACCATGGATATCAATACACAGCGCTTCAATCAACCAATAACCAATAAAAGCCAAAGACGATAGACCACTACAAACCATCAATAAACACGCCAGCCATGACATATCATCACGGATATCATGCTGCGAACAGGCATACAAAGGTTCCGCTAGATATGCCATGATCGGATGTGTTATCCAACGCTTTGGATCCAGTGCTCTAGACAGTAAGATCCACTGCAAGCTCAACGAAGCACCCTGAGAGTTTTTCAACAATACGATGCAAAAGGGAATACTGTTAATCACTGGCATATAATACAAACAATGATAAAACACATTAAGCCAACTCTCTGGGTCATCGCTCGGACCGCGAGATAAATAATCCAGTAATTCACAGTCACTCAGCAAACAATTAGCCGCAACATTAAAAGAGGATCCTCGGCCTAAATACGAATGGTCAATCACACCATAAAGGTAACCCGCATAATAAGGTATTGACCGCCGTTGATGCATTAAATCATCGAGGACGGATGATAAAACTGAATGCTGATCAGAACCACTCACCCGTGAACAGTCACTCTCTGATTCATTCATTGAGTCTTCATATAAAAAACTATCCCGCATATCGACCCTGTTGACTATTTTCTTTTAATACATGCTGAATAATACATAGACATCTTTTAAAAAAACCTTCCCAATACATTGGAGTGATTGTTCATAATGATAAATCCAAATAGTGGTGTGTTCAGTAATTATTTTTTGTCAGAATACCGTTAGCACATTTGATGACAAAAATAGTGATGCACATGCGGAGAGGTAGAGAGCTCAGGATGAAAGGTCGCACCTATCACACGACCTTGCTGAACCATGACAGGTTCATCATGATAGGTGGCTAAAATGGTCACGCTAGGGTCTACCTGTGTGATACGAGGTGCTCGAATAAATACCATATCTAAATCCCCTTCGCCTAAGTTTTTATCGACACACTGTCCGATTGCGGTAAAGCTCTCGAGCTGTCTGCCATAAGCATTTCGCTCAACCGTGATAGGCAACAGTGCTAGTGACTCTTGCACTGGTGATACTGTCTTTGCTGATAAGATTAAGCCCGCGCAAGTTGCTAAGATTGCACCGCCTTGCGCCATAAAATCCATGATGGCTTGTTGCCATTGAAATGGGGTCATCAGTTTTAATAAGGCGGTTGATTCGCCACCTGGTATAATTAAGCCTTTCAAGCCGACTAATTCATGAGGCTGCTTAACAAAGCGCCATGACACTCCACAACGATCCAACTGATCGCCGTGAAGTGCATAACCGCCCTGTAGCGCTAATACGCCAACTTGAGCCGTCACTTAATTGCCACGTGGTGAAAGCTTGTCTTCTGATGATAATGAAGAACAGTTAATACCCACCATCGGCTCACCTAGATTTTTAG
>DMFG01000107.1 GCA_003450655.1 Coxiellaceae bacterium
CAACTGTTAAACAAGTAAAGCTACTGGCCGATGCAGGCTCTGAATTAGTGCGTATCACTGTCGATACAGAAGCTGCCGCTGCTGCTGTGGGTGATATTCGTCAGCAATTAGATGCCATAGGTTGTGCGGTACCCTTAGTGGGTGACTTTCATTATAACGGTCATCGTTTATTGCAAGATTATCCAGAGTGCGCCAAGGCTCTTGCTAAATACCGAATTAATCCAGGTAATGTTGGTTTTGGCACTAAAAAAGATGAGCAGTTCAATGCCATGATCGATATGGCTATTGCCTATCAAAAACCGGTTCGTATTGGTGTTAATTGGGGAAGTCTCGATAAAGCCTTAGCACAACAATTGATGGATGATAATGCCAAGCGCGCTAAGCCATTATCATCACGTGCGGTGTTGCGTGAAGCATTGGTGTTATCGGCACTCACCAGTGCCTCAGCCGCTGAAAAACGGGGCCTTCCGGCAAACCGTATTATTCTTTCATGCAAAACCTCGTCAGTGAATGATTTGATTGAGGTGTATCAAACCTTGGCATCACGTTCGTCTTATCCATTACATGTCGGCCTAACAGAGGCTGGAATGGGAACATCCGCTGTGGTGGCATCGAGTGTTGGTATTGGTGTCTTATTGCAGCAAGGTATTGGCGATACTTTGCGTGTCTCATTAACCCCCGAGCCTGGTGGTGCACGCGATAACGAAGTCCGTGTTTGCCAAGATATCGTGCAGTCTCTAGGGTTGCGTTCTTTTAGTCCGGTGATTACGTCTTGTCCTGGTTGTGGTCGTACCACGAGCAGTTTTTTTCGTGAGCTCACAGAGCAGGTGACGCATTTTGTTCGACAACACATGCCAACCTGGCGTCAAGCCTATCCTGGTGTGGAAACCTTGTCGATTGCTGTGATGGGTTGCGTGGTGAATGGCCCGGGTGAAAGTAAGCATGCCAATATTGGCATTAGCTTGCCTGGCACCGGAGAGGCGCCCTCAGCGCCTGTGTTCATTGACGGTAAAAAAGCCATGACCTTACGTGGCGATAACATCGGCGAGCAATTCATCGATATTATTGCTGATTATGTCAAAACGACTTTTTCACCATCTGTGCTTGAGGCTGAAGAAGTCTGTGACGTGTAATGTCTAAGGAGACAGGATGCCTACTGCATCAATGCTAAGGATTGCTTGGGTGGCTCCAGCATCGCCAATGGGCACTCAGGTTGAGGTTGAGCAAGCCAAACAATGGGTAGAGGCGCGATACCCGTGCCGTATTGTGTATACACCGGCTTGTTATCAATCGCAATCCATCGAAGAGCGAACAGATCAGTTTCTACAATGTGCATTGGATCCAGATATCGATGGCCTTTGGGCTGTGCGTGGTGGTGAAGGAAGTGCGGATCTGATTCCCCACCTAATCTCACATAAAGATGCATTGCAGGCATTACCACCCAAGTGGTTGCTGGGGTTTAGTGATATCACCGCATTATTATTCTTTTTGTCACGGCATAGTCATTGGCAGGCTATTCATGGGCCGTGTGTTAAAGGGTTTGTGAGTGGTCGATTAAATCAACCCACCATGGATAGTATGCAGGCATGGTTGAGTCAACAAGCTCATGAAGTGATGTGGTCTGATTTACAGCCATTAAATAAAGCGGCCACTCAAATCAGTCATCTGAGCGCGCCTATGGTGGCTGGTAATTTAACCATGGTGACACTGGGCGTTAAAGATTGTTGGGAGTTGGATGCATTGGGGAAAATGATCGTCTTAGAAGATGTCAATGAGCATCCTTATGCGATTGCCCGGTCATTGAAATACTTACAGCGGGTCGGTGTGTTACAGGGTGCGAACGCGTTAATCTTGGGTGGGTTTTCGCAGCATGTGAATACGCAATCGCCATTAGCCGATGCAACAACCCCGGATGTATTGCCATGTCTCAGACAGTTCGCAAAGACCTGTGATTATCCGGTGTTTATTTCAGAGCACATTGGTCATGGGTGCGATAATGTGCCGGTATTAATCAATCAAGTCGCTACAATACGTAGTAACGATGGCAGTATCTGTTTATCTTATGCCTTAACTCGGTGAGTTAGTTGTTAGTGAATCATCGATCGTGTCACGGGTGATCGATAACCCTGTGATGAGTGCTTGTTTTAGTGTCTCAATAATGTCGGTCGTAAATGGCGTCGTTCTTTGAGTGGAAATCAAGGATATTCGGTCTCTAAAGGTTGATGAATCTCTCGGTGATTGAGGTAAAGCATTCAGATCATCGATGGCTTGCTGTAATTGGTAGGATTGATATTGCGTTGGATTTTCAGACATATTGACCATGACCAGATACATGGTGTCATGATCTGAGGTTGGGTACAGTGGATCATTGGTATGATCAGTTTCATTGTATTCTTCTGGTATGGAGGACAAGGGGAGGAGGTGTGTTTTACCGCTGTGTAATGTTGAGGCTTGGTCAGCTGTTTTGTCAAGGCATGTAAAAATTGAGGCTGGAGCAGCACAAAATGAATTGCGCGTAGCTCTAGCTGCTTTTGCTTGTTGTATTTTATTGTCATAGCAGGCGGTCAGTTCATTGAGTAAGGTCGTATCGCAGGGTTCTTGTTGTGATAGATAACCCATACCCGCTTGAAATACCTTTTTTGAATAGTGACTCGGATGGATCAACATCTGTTGAAAGAGTGAGGTGTTCTCAGTGGCGCTGTTACTGGCTATGCTTGTGATCAGGATGTCAGTTGGGTTTTTTGAGGAGTCTTGTGATGGCTTTATCATGTTTTTAGGTTAGTCTGACAAATTACTCGCTTATCATAGGGGGAGATGGCTGCTATATCAATCACTTTAGAGGCTACATGGTCAGTTGGTAATCTTGTGTGCAAATAGTAATTAATGGGTAAATCCACTACACTGTTTGCCTATTTAAACACAGAGGTTATGCCATGTTAGCGTTAGACGTTACGCAATTGAACAAAACCTACACTAACGGTGTGCGAGCACTGCATGATTTTTCATTGAAGATTCAGCCGGGTGAGTTTTTGGGTTTACTGGGGCCTAATGGTGCGGGTAAAACCACACTGATTGGTATTCTCAATTCATTGGTTATTAAGTCCTCGGGTCATGTTTCTGTGTATGGTCATGATATCGATCAGGCTTTTGGTCAGGCTAAAGCCTGTATTGGCACAGTACCTCAAGAGTTTAACTTTCCTGTCTTTGAACGCGTTCAAGATATCGTGATTAATCAGGGTGGTTTTTTTGGTCTTTCCTATTCTGTTGCCAAAAAGCGTGCTGAAAAATACCTCTCTATGCTCGATTTATGGGAAAAGCGACATCATATAGCTCGCTCATTATCAGGAGGTATGAAACGGCGTTTAATGATTGCTAGAGCCATGGTGCATGAACCTCAAATGTTAATTTTAGATGAACCCACAGCTGG
>DMFG01000066.1 GCA_003450655.1 Coxiellaceae bacterium
TAACAACGACCATGATCAGCCTAATAGCCAGCAGCAAGATTACTTAATGAATCTTCAATGGTCGAAGCAATCAGATGATCAATCATCCGGGCTTAATTTAATCGCTTATCATACCACCATTGATCTACCGTCATCGCAATTGTGGGGAAGCACAGAGGAGCCAGTAGATTCATCAACAGTCAATACAACACAGGGTTATATGCTGCAAGCTAATCATCAGCGCTGGTTAAATGCTGATTGGCAATGGCTGACACATATTCTTTGGTTTGATGACCAGCAGACGAGTACTAGTTTATCTTCGGTGAGTGATCAATCGAGTGTTCTTTGGAAAAATGATTGGTTCTATGGGACTCGATGGAAGATAGGTTGGGATATTAACTATGATATTTTTAATACGGTGAACTCAAAAGCCTCCTATGATTCTGATGAATATATCACATCAGCTTACGCTCGATATACCCAACCATTGAATTCTAAAGTGTCAATGGCTTTTGGTGCGCGTAGTGCTTGGCAAGGTATTGGTGCGACATCCTCCACGAATGATCATCTTTATCAGCATAATACCGCTTTTGTGAACGAGCAAAGCTTGTATTGGAAGCCCAAATCGACGTGGCGCTTTTTTCTTCGTCGTGACATGAACTTCAGAATGCCAAAGGGTAAGGAAGAGGTGTGGTCTGCTGATGGTACAGTGCATGATCTTGCGGTGCAGACAGGTACCGCTTATGAGGCTGGTTTTAATTGGAAGTATAATAACGATGCGATTCGTTTGGCGGTTTTCCACCTGGATATTGATAATGAGCTGGCGTATACCTTGTTTCCTCTGCCTTACGGGGAAGTCACTAATTTGCCGCCAACGCGACGTGTTGGTATCGATCTGTCAGCGGAGAGGGTGTTATCGGATGACTGGTCTTCATCCGTGGAAATGAGCTGGGTTAATCCAACTATTCGATCAGGAGAATATGAAGGAAATCAGATTCCAGGCGTGTCGCCTTTTAATGGAGGCGTTGCCGTTACCTATGGTGCGTTGCCGCAGTGGAGTATGACTATCATGGAGTCTTACCATAGTAGTTTTTATGCATCAGATGATTTTGACAATACAGGCGACAAGATGCCAGATTATTGGTTGACCAATGCACGGTGGCAGAAACAGTGGAACACTATGACGTTAACATTACGTGCCGATAATCTGTTGGATAAGCACTATGTTCGCTATGGGCAATATTATTCAGACGGTAGCATTCGTTATTACGCGGCAGATGGTTTTATGATGCTTGCGACTATGAAAATAAGATTGGTGAAATAAGTGAGTCTGAAGTCAATATTCCAATCACGAGCGCTAACATTGATGATGAGCTTAATCTTGCATGGATTATTATTGATGTCATTGTTGCTTGGGTTTGATCACGCTATATTATCTACCAGTCATGCGCGTAATTCCACGATTAAAACGTATTTGATCGTTGGAGAGCTCCCGGCTGTTACACAGAGCTTATCTACACAACAAACCTCTCCAGACAAGAGGATCTCTATGATCTCATCTCGCAAAACTGCTTTGAAACCTGCAAAAAAGCACCCCTCAACTAGACAGGTTTCTAAGCGTACTGCTCCCAGTGAGCGCACCCAGGTGGCTTCTATAGTAAAACATGGGACGGCTTCTTCTGAATTGCAGGCGTTATCGATGTATCTTTATCGAAAAATTGCTCGTCATGCTCATTACCCGTCGGGCGTATCTAGGCTTGGTGCGTCACCGCAAGTATTATTGCAGTTTACCGTCTATCCTGATGGGCATATCAATGGCGCACATGTTGTGGAATCTTCTGGTAGTGCCTCTGTTGATGCAGCTGCATTGAAAGCGTTGAATCATTCGCTTCCTTTTAATCAAGCATCAAGATGGCTGCACCAGCCACAGCCTTGTCGGTTGATGATTCATTTTAGTGTGTAGAGATATGATCTTTAGAGTCGTATGTATGCTCTATCTAACTGATTAATCTATTAAAAAATACTAGTTATTTATTTGGCTCGTTCTGTGTGGTATTGGTCTATAATGAGTAATGTGGTGATTAGATTCTGGCTAATTAATTTAAACGAGATGATTTAATAGGTTGAGTTAATGAGGATGCAATGGGTAGCATTATTTTGCAGGGTCGGCTTAGCATCATTGTGCTTAAGCTCCGTGTCTTTTGTGTCAATTGTTTGTGCTGACTCAAATAGTGATGGTGGTAGCGTGAGCACGTCACCTGAGGGTGCGTTAAGTGATTACTCCATTGCAAAAGAAGCGGATGAACTATTAGATTCTGTGATTATTGATGAGACATCTGATAGTGACTCAAGTGATGATGGTATAGATGACCTCGATGACCTGGACGAGGTTGATGGCAGTGCGGATGACTCGAATACGAATGTTACTTCTGGTGCAGATAAGGCAAGTACTGAGTCAAAGGATTATTCGTTAAAGATTACTCAGCCTCCACATATTTTGTCTCTAGTGCTTTGCGTGCCTGATCATGATAAGTCTATAGCAGAAACTGACTTTCATGCGCGTCGCGTTTTATTGGGACCATTGAGCCGAACACAGGGGCGAGAACTTATCGCCTCGATCAGATCAACGCGTCGCCCATCTTGTTATAATTTGCAGTTTTTTAATTACATTAAACAGCAAAGAGAAAACAACGAGTCTATACAGGTCTGCTGTCATACACAGCACTGTGATGAGGGACAATACTGTCATGTCTTGAGCAGCCCTGTGTCTCTTGCTGAGGGGACGGTAGTCAGTGTCTGTGTGCCAGATAAGATAGATCCATAACCGTTCGTATATTGGCATTGCCCTTTCTTAATCTTATTTTCATTTTATTTTAATCTAAATTTAAGACTCTCATTTTTTTCAGCTTAACAATTGATGAAGTGAGGTGGTCTTCTATCGTTTTTACCTGTTATCGATTGACATAGCTAGTTAATTATTGTCATATTTGCTATTTAACTAGTTATAAAGAACTAGTTATAAAGAGCTAGTTATAAAATTTTATAATTATTTTTTATCATGAATCTAGGGTTGTTTATGGGTAATGAAACGTCAAAATCTTTGGGCGTGCTGTTGGAGATTAATTTTGGTAACCCGTGTGGCGCGGCATTGTCGACTGAGGACAGGGCTTGGTCTGTCATAGATTCAATAGTTGGTTCATCAGAATGTGCTCATTTTGTACTGATGGGTGAGACAGATATGTCGCAGGATTCTCATTCGGATGGTTATCACATGCTTATAAAAAATATCTCATCTGCTTTTCCTAAAGCGACGGTTTTTTATTATGGCAAACAGCCTAATGAGCTTTCTCTGGAAAAAGCTAAAGAGATAGGTTGCAAGCCTGTTTATAGATGGGCGCAAACATCAAACAGTAATGATTCTGAAAATAGGCGTCACGATTACCCTGGATCATGGCATTGTTTCAGTCATCGCTGCATGACCTCGCCTTTGGTTAAAAGGATGATTCAAAAACGTGTTCTCTCATCGTCAGAATCATCCCAATGGTATGACCTTGATGCAGTCACTAGTCTGTCAGAACAAATCAACCAGGAGAAGGCATCACATATAATTCAGCGTGCATGGCGATCTTATATTGCTAGCGTATCGTTGGCAGCCATGGCCTTGTCTTCAGTTAGGGTTGTTGATAAATGGGTGATTGCAGCGATGGAAAATTGCCTTTCAACTATCGTTGATGGACGATTTGCGCCTTCCACTGAATCTATTGAATCTGTTTCACCAGCGGAGTCTTTTAAGGATAAGCTTCGAACCCCTTCTAAAGAAAAGCCATCCTTACTGAGCCCCAGGTCTATCGCATATCGACAGTCTTCACACATTGGCCATAACAAATTATCTATATTCCCAGTGAGAAATGGGCATGCCGAAAAGAATCCATACGTGGTTTTTGTAAACGCGCAGCGCTCTCCTTGTTGCAACTAAATAGCAGTTAACTATTAATGAAAGCCGATCCTTACTAAATAATAATAAAATAGGGAGTGTTTCAATGAGACGCAATTGTTCGGAATTAAAGGCTGTGGCTATGGTGCTTGAAATTAATTGGGGGAGCCCTGAGGGCCTACCATTGATATTAGGCGGCATTGAGATGCGTTTTATCCGAGCTAAGTTGTTAGATAGATCGCCTGAATGTATCGTTTTAATCTCAGAAACTCCCATGTGGGATGATTATCCTCAAGAGTATAGTCAGTTTCTTTCTGATTTATCTGATGCATTTCCGCAAAGTAAGCTTTATTACTTCGGGAGTTTTAACAATGACGTGTCAGAAGATTTAGGTTCGAAAATTTGCTCTGTGGAAGTCAGCTCTCTCGATCCGCAAGATTTCAAAAATAGGAGTATTATTTGGCATGGTTTCTCTCACCGTTTAAGCGAGAGTGGTCTTACTCGAGCTATTTTAAAGGTTAAGTTGTGTCAGCATGAGGATAGTGAGTTTCTTGTTTATGATTATGATCAGGCTAAGCAATTTAATGTCTCATTACCCATAAAGGCTGCTGAGGAGGGTGGCATTTGCCCAGATAGCGTTATTGAAACAGAGGGTGACTCTGATATTACGATAGCGCCAACAAAGTTGGCCAAGTTTTCCATACTCTGTGAGCAAAAAGACGAGAGTTCATCACTTTCTCCGTTTGATAAAGGATATTCCATGGCTGGTTAGTGTATAGGAATTAGTGCGTTATTTGTCTATCAATATCTGTATCGCGCGTTACTCAAGTGCATGAGTTAACAGCTGATGAACCTGATCACAAAAACAGTCTATATCATCGATTTGTAGGGTTGACTGGCGTTGCTGGCTACCCCACATGGGTTCGGGAAAAAAACTATCATGATGAAATCTTGCCATGATGTGGCAGTGAACTTGTGGCAATACATTACCAAAGGACGCAATGTTAATCTTATCGGGTTGGTAGTGTGATAACATGGCTTTTTCAATGATATCGAGTGCATCAAATAGCATGCTTTTTTCTGCCTGTGTGCATTGACTCATTTCTTTAACGGGGCGCTGAATATTCACGATCAACCACGGTATTTCACTGGGTTCTAGTGTGACTTTAATGACTGGATTGTAATAGATAATGGGCTTGAGTTGTTCATTGCTGTTTGTGCTCATGTGGAGTGCTCTTATTTAGGATGATTTGTTGTATACACCGAAAAAATTTTGACCATCGATATGATCGATATCATATCCATTTTTTTTCATCGAATATAGTTTCTTTTTTGGCGCGTTAATCGATTTAAGCTGCCAATTGGCACTAGTTAATCCGCACCATTATGGCTATAATCGCACTGAATTTTAAACGGCTAAGAGGCATACTATGAGTCAACTCTCTACACTATCGCCAGGTGATAATATCCCTGAATCTTTTAATGTCATTATAGAAATACCAGCAGATGGTAAAGCTATTAAGTACGAGGTCGATAAAGACTCAGGTTTGGTGATGGTCGATCGTTTTATGCCAGTTGCTATGCACTATCCGGCGGATTACGGTTACATACCCAGTACATTGGCGGGTGATGGTGATCCTGTTGATGTTATGGTGTTAACCCCTCAGCCTGTTCAAGCTGGCTGCTTGATCAAATGCCGAGCTATCGGTATGTTAACTATGACCGATGAGGCCGGTGAAGATAATAAAGTATTAGCCGTCCCTGTCGCTAAGGCTTGTAAAGAATATGAGCACATTCAGAGCTTAGATGATGTGTCACCTACTATGCTGGATAAGATTGTTCATTTCTTTAATTATTATAAAGCGTTAGAGCCAAACAAGTGGGTTAAAGTTGAGGGCTGGAAAGACCAAGCAGCTGCGCATGTTGAGATCACTCAAGGGGTTGCAAATTTTTCAGAATAACAAGGATTGTTGATATAAGGGGTAGTAGGGATGTTATTACAAGAGCAATTGCCAGAGCAGAATGAATTGCAGCGCGCTATTACTCAGGCCTATTTAGAGCCTGAGAAATCAGCAGTAGCTCAAGTGTTATATCGCTACCCCTGTTCACATTCACAGCAGCAAGCGATTCAGGCTTTGGCACGAGAATTGGTCCTTCATGTTCAAGAAGAAGAGTCCGATACTGGGGGTATGGAAGCTTTCATGCGTCACTATGATTTATCTTCTGAGGAAGGTGTCATGATGATGTGTTTGGCCGAAGCTTTGCTACGTATTCCTGATAAAGAAACGGAAGACTTATTAATTCATGACAAGCTGACTAGCGCCAACTGGGATAAGCATATTGGCCATAGTCACTCTTCTTTTGTCAATATGACCACCTGGGGCTTGGCTTTAACTGGCAAAGTGCTCGATGCATCTGATAAGCACCTTTTCTTAAATATTTGGCAGAAGATGATTAAGCGCAGTGGCGAACCTGTGATTCGATCAGCTGTGCGTGCTTCCATTCAGTTATTAAGCAAACATTTTGTATTAGGTCGCACTATCCAAGAGGCGGTCTCTCAATCGAAAAAAACAGCGGTTAGGGGTTACTGCTTTTCCTATGACATGTTAGGCGAGGCTGCATGTACGCAGCACGATGCTCAACATTACTTTGAAAAATACCAGCACGCTATCCGAGAGGTGGGTGCTCATGTGAAACCTGATACGCCACTTCGGCAGCGCTCAGGGGTGTCTATCAAGTTATCTGCATTATACCCACGTTACGAATGGCTGCATCATAAAAAGAGCATCGATGTTTTAACGCACCAGTTGCATCAATTAGCGTTGGAAGCGAAACATGCCGGTATTCCTTTGACCATGGATGCGGAAGAAGCTGATCGCTTGGAGATGTCATTAGCTATTTTTGAGAAGGTGTACATGGATCCTTCATTAAATGATTGGCCTGGCTTGGGTCTTGCGGTTCAGGCTTACCAAAAG
>DMFG01000184.1 GCA_003450655.1 Coxiellaceae bacterium
AATTAAATTCAATCAAATAGGCACATTGTCTGAGACATTGGCGGCTATCGGCATGGCGAAGCAGTCGGATTACGGCATAGTTATTTCTCATCGCTCTGGTGAAACCGAAGATTCAACGATTGCTGATCTTGCTGTGGCCACCGCTGCAGGTCAAATTAAAACGGGTTCACTATGTCGTTCTGATCGTGTTGCTAAGTACAATCGCTTATTAAAAATCGAGCAAGAGTTGGGGCAGGATGCTGTCTATGCTGGCATGCAGGCGTTTGTGAGCCTTAAAGAAAAAGCAGGTCATAGCTAAAAAAGGCAGTAAAATTAGCTGAATAGCTGTTTTTTTTAATGTCTCTGATATATTATCGATCATAATAGACTGTGATTTTGATAATGGTGAGAGCATGATGACACGATGGTTGGGCTCAGGTCTGATAGCCGCATTGCTTTTTATGCAGTACCAGCTTTGGTTTATGCCAGGCGGGCTGACTAGCGTCTGGCATTTGAGTGATGATATTCAGCAGTTAGAGCAGAAAAATCATGTGTTACATGAAGGTAATCAGGCGATGTTAGCGAATATTCACCAGCTTAAAAACGGTCATCATGCAATTGAGGCAGAAGCTCGCAATGAGCTTGGTATGATTAAGCGCCATGAAGTGTTTTATCAGGTTATTGACGATTGAACTCACATTTAGATCACCAGCCAACGTTTTGGGCGGTCATTCCGGCTGCGGGTATCGGACAACGTTTTGGTGCTGATGGCCCTAAGCAATACGTTTCTGTGTGTGGCCAGCCTATTATTCAACACACCATCAACAGCTTTTTACAGCATCCGCAAATAGAAGGTGTGGTAGTGGTGCTGCATTCAGAAGACAGCCATTGGTCTACGATTTATCCGGTTGAGCCGCAAGGATTATGGGTGACTGTAGGCGGTGAGCAACGTGTTGATTCTGTCTTGCAGGGTCTTATGGCTCTTGAAGGCAAAGCGCATGAGCATGACTGGGTTCTAGTGCATGATGCCGCTCGGCCATGTCTTCGCCAAGACGCGATACAACGTTTAATCCATGAGTGTCAGTATGATGCGGTGGGTGGTTTATTAGGTCGGCCCGTGACGGATACATTAAAATGTCTCAATCAAGAACAAGGTGTTGAAAAGACACTGTCTCGCGTGGGTGTTTGGCAAGCACAAACGCCACAAATGTTTCGTTACGGTCTTTTACGAACAACGTTAGATCATCTTACTGATCAGGATAGGTCGCGGATAACTGATGAAGCCAGTGCGATTGAGTTACAGGGGTATGTGCCTCGAATGGTGCTGGGTGATGTGTCTAATATTAAGGTGACTCATGCTGAGGACTTAGCTTTGGCAGAGTGGTATCTACAGCAGGAGAGTGTGTCATGATGCGAGTAGGTTTTGGATATGATTCTCATCGCTTTTGTGAGGGTGATCATATTATGGTAGGTGGCGTTAAGGTGGATCATCATGCTGCATTTGCCGCGCATTCCGATGGCGATGTGTTATTACATGCTGTGGGTGATGCGTTGTTAGGAGCGGCGGCTTTGGGGGATATTGGGCAACATTTTCCGGATACCGATTCGGCTTATGAAAATGCTGATAGTGCAGTGTTAGTTCGTCATATTTTAGCCCTGCTAACAGAGCGATCTTTTTCAGTGCATAACGTTGACGCCACATTGATTGCTGAAGAGCCTAAGTTCTCTCCGCACATTGTCGATATTCGTCACTCTTTGGCTGATATTATAGGTTTGCCAGTTTCTCAGGTGAGTGTAAAAGCGACCACTAATGAAAAAATGGGTTCTTTGGGGCGTAGTGAGGGTATTGCTGCTCACGTGGTGTTATTGATCTCCAGTGATTGATATTCGTTGGCTTTGTAGTATTTCTCAGCAAATCAAGCAGGTCGATCGGTGTTTTTTGTGTTTTATAGTATTACCCGATATGCTTTTGTATTGATGTGTTTTTTTTCATTAATTACAGGGAGTTAATTATGAGTTCAAGTGTTGATGTGTGTCGTTTGAAGCCTGTTGCGTTGGGTCTAGCAATCGCTGTTTTATCGGCTTTGAGTTTGTTATTTGTGGTTTTTACTGCCTTATGTTTTGGTGTTGGGTTCCCTTGGTTGGGGATCATCGCTTCTATCTACGTCGGTTTTAATCTGAGTTTTATCGGTATTATCATTGGGTTAGTGTGGGCGATCATTGATGGTTTTATCGCAGGTATTGTATTAGCTTGGTTATACAATGCGTTTTCTTGTTGTGGTTGCCCGATGAAATCGCGTGAAAGCGACGCTTAAAGCTTTAAGTTGTAATGACAAAAGATACCCAGTGTGAGCTGGGTATTTTTTTATCTGTCATTTGCCGGTATGATGCGATCATTATTGAGTTGTTGGATATAAAGCACGTGTTTGATCAACCTTTACAATTAGGTTCGTTGACCTTAGGTAGCCCTTTATTGCAAGGACCTTTGGCGGGTTATAGTTGTGCCCCTTTTAGAAAATTAGTATGGGATTTCGGTGGAGTAGGTTATTGCACCACGGAAATGTTATCTGCACATAACATTGTTCATCGTCCTCATCAGCCAGCACGTTATCGTCTCCGTGATGACAGTGAAACTATCTGGTCAGTTCAGCTTGCTGGCAGTCAGCCTGAAATACTGGCTCGTGCAACTGAAATTGTGCACGGTTGGGGAGCTGAGATTATCGATCTTAATTGTGGTTGTCCTCAGCCTAAAATTCGTAAACGCAAAATGGGTTCACGTTTGTTAAGTGACCCTGAACATTTATACCGTTGTGTGAAAGCGATGCGAGATGCAACCGATCGTGTGCTTACTGTTAAAATTCGCATTGAGCCTGATGATAACGAGGCAAACCGACAAGTCGCAGAGGCGATTAATTCAGCGGGAGCGGATGGTTTGATTGTGCATGCCAGGCACTGGACGGAACGTTATGATGTGCCAGCACGTTGGTCAGCCATTCAACCGTTTGTCGATTGGGTTTCTATTCCTGTGATTGCTAATGGTGATGTTGATTCATTAACAAGCTTACAAGCAGCACATCAGGCTTCAGGTTGTGCTGGTGTGATGATTGCACGTGCTGGGTTGGGTCGACCTTGGTTGTTTCATCAGATCTTAACCGAGTTAAATTCAGGCAAGACATGGTCTATTTCACAAGCTGATCAGGCTGAACTGTTAATGCAGCATGTTTCAGGATTGGTGACGATTGACGGTGAGCATCTTGCTTTATTGCAAGCACGTAAATTGGTTGCGTATTATTTTCCAATGGTTACACTATCGGATCATTGTGTGGCTATGAAAAATCAGTTATCCACATTATCTGATTTAACAACATTGTTAAATGCTCTCTTATCACAGAATTAAAATGGAAAAGGCATGTTAGAAATTAATCCCCTAAGAGAACAACTAAAAGATCTTACTACACGCTTGGAAGCGCTTCGGGGGTATCTTTGACTATGCTGGCAAGGCGCAGCGATTACTAGAAGTTCAGCGTGAACTTGAAAATCCGGATGTCTGGAATAACCCTGAGCAAGCTCAGTCCTTAGGGGTCGAGCAATCGCAGTTAGAGCATGTGGTGAATGGTACAGATGATTTGCAAACACGTTTAGCTGAAGCGATTGAACTATTAGAGTTGGCTTATAGTGAGCAAGATGTGGATACCGTGAGTGAGGTGGAAACTGATACACAAGCACTACAAGCAGCCATTGAGCGTATGGAATTTCAACGCATGTTTTCTGGCAAAATGGATGCTAATCATGCTTTCCTGGATATTCAATCAGGCTCGGGTGGTACCGAAGCACAAGATTGGGCCGAGATGTTATTACGCATGTACTTGCGCTGGGGTGAAGCACATGGTTTTAAAACCACGTTGATGGAGGTATCGCCAGGTGAGGTCGCAGGTATTAAAAGTGCTACGATTCGTTTTGAGGGTGAGTATGCCTTTGGTTGGTTGCGTACAGAAAATGGTGTTCATCGCTTAGTTAGAAAATCTCCCTTTGACTCAGGAGCAAGACGTCATACCTCTTTTGCTTCGGTGTTCATTTCGCCAGAAATTGATGATGATATCGAAGTTGATGTAAACCCTGCTGATATACGCACCGATACCTATCGCGCCAGTGGTGCTGGTGGGCAGCATGTTAATAAAACCGACTCTGCTATTCGTTTAACACATGAGCCAACGGGTATTGTGGTGCAATGTCAAAGTGATCGCTCACAACATAAAAACCGCGCACAAGCGATGAAGCAACTTAAAGCTAAGTTGTATGAATTTGAAATGCAAAAGAAGCAAGCGGATCAGCAGGCATTAGAAGCGACCAAATCCGACATCAGTTGGGGCAGTCAAATACGCTCTTATGTATTAGATGCGTCACGCATTAAAGATTTACGCACCAATGTTGAAACTTCAAATACGCAAGCGGTACTTGATGGTGATATTGATCAATTCATTGAAGCTACCTTAAAGTTACAAGGTAGTGCTGAGTAGTTTGACCTTTTTTAAAGATATCTATTATAAAATATTTTCTAAACAGCGGCTTAGAACGGTCTTAATGACTGCGAGCGAGAGAGCAAGGCATAGTAGCAAACCAAAGATTAGGTAGCTAGAATCGTGCAATGCCATAGCAAGGGCAATGCCGGTGGCTGGTGGATGTGTGATGTGTAGTAAAGAAAAGAGGTAGAGGGTGATAAACATCGCAATAAAGATCATCACCATTGTTATTGTAAAGGGATGTGTGTGTTGTAGTAATACTGAATGCTCTGTGACAAAAGGTAAGCATTCACGCAATGCAAGGGTGATTCCCAAGGCAATTGCGTAGCTCAGTAACAGCTGCCTATTGTTCGCACTCTCAGAATCTGGTGTAAAAAATAAAATAGTGGCACTGGAGGCGAGTGATGTGGCGCCAACGACCCACAATAAGGGATCAGTAGAAAAATGTCTTAAAATAATCAGTGTGAAAAGGATAAAAGCCGTGGTTGCAAGAATTTGTAAAAAACGATGCAGGTGGTGAGACAAAGATTGCATAATATTAACCGTTTTTAATCAATAGCTTGGTCAGTATGGCTAAAACGCTTTTCGTGTTCAAGTTTTTCTAATGATAGGTGTTCAGATCGGTTCGAGATGCTGGTTCAGTTGGTTGTGATTACACGCTTGCTTCGCTATGATAGCTCTCTTTTTGATTGCAATACGGGGATTTCACGTGGCCAGTAGTGATACAGCAGATTCAAGTAACGTTTTACCTTCTTTTAACGAACAAGTGCAGCAGCGCCGACAGAAATTAGCCACCTTGAGTGAGTCACGTCAAGCCTTCCCTAATGACTTTAAGCGCGAAGACGTAGCTGCTACGTTGCAT
>DMFG01000110.1 GCA_003450655.1 Coxiellaceae bacterium
GTATGTTAGCTGTATCTCTCTTGTTAATGCAAGTCTCAGCTTAAATATTATATTTTTTTCAGGAGGTAATCAGTGTAGTAGCGTTGAGCGAACCGTGTAAGGGTTCGCTCTTTTTTAAAATTACACAGAGTTACTTTGCGCGATAAAGCAGCTTTGCTTAAGTGCATGTAAAGTTGATGCGATACGGAGAGCTTCTGTGATTTCTTCATCATTGAAATGTGTTTGAAGTTGTTTGTAGTGTGATTGTAGGCACAATCCACAGCCATTAATCGCTGAGATCGCTAATGACATCAATTCAAATACAGTTGCTTCAATACCATGCTGTGTAATACCTTGCATGCGTAACCCCGCTGGTTGTTGCGATAGTGATCTGCTATTAATCAAGTGCGTGGCACGGTAATAAATATTATTCATTGCCATGGTGTTGGCTGCTATGTGGGCAGCTTTGATTAAGTTTTCATCTAAGTCTTTACCGTAGCTATACGCAGATTCAATAATAGCCTGATTTTGAAGTGCTAAGCAGACACTGAGTGTAACGACTTGGTGTATCATCGAATTGAGGGGCTTTTCTTCATCAGTAGAAAAGATTTTTTTAAGGTTAATTTTAAGATCTTTATTAGAAATATCTTCTGATAGTAGGTGGTGAAAAGTCATTATGCTTCCTCTGTTGCTTGTAAAGATTGAGTGATAGTTGTTTCGCCGGGTTGCCAGTTGCAAGGGCACAACTCGTCAGTTTGTAATGCATCCAAAACGCGTAATACTTCTTTTGGGTTTCTGCCGACGTTGGAATCCGTGATCATGGAGAATCGGATAATATTGTGTGGATCGACAATATAGGTGGCTCGTTGCATCACGCCTTCTTCATTCAATATGCCTAGTTCTGTTGCTAGCTGGCGTTGGATATCTGATAGCATAGGGTAGTGTAGTGATTTTAGGTCGTCATGTTGTTGTCTCCACGCTAGATGTACAAATTCGCTGTCTATACTTCCACCGAGAAGTACGGCGTCTCGATCGGAAAAGTCTTCATGCAGATCGTTGAATGCTTTTAGTTCGGTAGGGCATACGAAAGTGAAGTCTTTGGGCCAGAAGAAAAATACTTTCCATTGATTGGGGTAACTTTGATCTGTGATGGTTTCAAAGGCTGTTTGTGGGTCGTTAGTGACTGTAGCCAGTAAATTAAAGGTTGGGAAAGGTTGTCCGACAGTTTTCATGATATTTCCTCTAATGTTGATGTTGATAACAAGACATACTCTACGCAGAACTTTTTCATTGTTAAAATCAATTGTTTTTATTATTATGATAGATACAATCTATAATAATTTTTTTGGGTGGTTGTTATGAATTTGAGAGATTTACAGTATTTGGTCGTATTGAGTGAAACCTTGAATTTCCGTAAAGCATCGGAGGCGTGTTATGTCAGTCAGCCTACACTCAGTATGCAGATTAAGAAGTTAGAGGGAGAGTTGGGTGTGATCTTATTTGAGCGAGATCGCCGTTTTTTGCAGATCACATCTGCTGGGGTGGCAATGGTGGCATGCGCAAAGCGAATTTTAAACACTGTGGATGATATGAAAAAGGCTGCTAGAGGTTTTCAAGACCCTCTAGGTGGTTCAGTGTCATTGGGTGTATTTCCTAGTTTAGCACCTTATATATTGCCTAAAATTATTCATCGCTTGGATGTGGCTTTACCCGAATTATCACTATCTATTAAGGAGAAGATAACGGCAAAGTGTTTGCAAGAGTTGTATGACGGTGATTTAGATTTAGTGATGTTAGCGAGTCAGGTAGATGATTCGATGCTTGCTCAGCACATATTATTCGAAGAAATATTTTATGTGGTGTGTAGTGATAAACACCCATTAAGTTCCCTAGAATCTATTCATCCTGAGCAAATTCCTGAGGATCAGTTGTTGCTATTGGATGAAGGACATTGTCTGCGAGAGCAAGGATTGGAATATTGTCAGAGAATTGGTCGGCGTCATAACACGGACATAGCGGGTACCAGTCTATCGACGGTATTGGCGATGGTGTCATTGGATCGAGGGGTGACTTTGTTGCCGGCTTTGTCGTTGCCAGCAGTTGAGCATTTGCCGGTATCTGTCAAGCCGATAGCGGTAGATCCGCCTAGTCGGAAGGTGTCTTTGTATTGGCGTTCGAGTTATGAGCGGCGTGAGTTGATTGAGTGTTTAGCGGGAGTGATTAAGGCGGGAGTGCAGTCAGTAAGCGGCGTGGTGGTTATGTAAAAAAATCTTCCAAAAAGGCAATAAATAAGATATAATGTTGTCTTAAGGAATATGAATATTACTTAACATATTGATATTAATCGTTTTTTATTATTAAGAGGTCTTTTTAGTGGGTATTTTAAGAAAAACAATAGCGCTTTGGCGTGTACCATTCATGGTTACTGTACTGAGTAGTCTTGTGTGTCTAGTACCATCTGTGCAAGCAGCAAAGGCGCCAGCGACTGATACCATGGTTACTTCAACGCAACAGCTGAAGGCTTTCGATAGTATGGTGGTTTCTGGCAACATAAAAGTCACTGTGCTGCCAGCAAGTCAATCAGGTTCGCAGTCGTTAACGATTACACGACCTTCATCGCAGAGTTACGCGATTAGCGTTAAAAAACGTGTTCTTACTATCCGTCAAACGACACCTTGGTGGGTATCTACTCAGCCTGCAAAGATCACGGTTGATGTGAATACACTCAAGAAATTATCGTTGTATGATGCTGCTGCTGTTTCTGCAAAATCATTTAATACGACATCGCTGGCGATTGATGCGGATACATCGGGTGATATTAACCTTGATGGTAAAGTAGGTTTGACGAGTTTGGTATTGAAAGGGCCTGGTAATGTTCATGTTCGCTGGGTTGATTCACCCAGTTTGAATATTGATAGTACGGGTGATAGCGCGATTGATTTATCCGGTACGGTGGGTCAGATGCATGTACGTTTATCAAATCATAGTTCATTGCAAGCTGAATATATGCGTGCAGATTCAATAGCGATACAAACTTATCGTTTTGCAAAGGCGCAAGTGATGCCATTAACTACACTGAATGCTTATGCACATGACTTTAGTAATATTTTTTACTATAAAACACCAAAATATTTTACGCGTTTCACGTCACAGTCAGGTAATATTTTACAAATGCAGTGGCGCGAATCATAAGTTTGGTACGATTGAAGGAGTAAAAGCGCTCATCCAATATCATTGGGTGGGCGTTTTTTTTTGCGGGTTTTATTGTGGATGTTGTATGGGTTAGTGGTTTGTGACAAAACAAGATGTGGTTGTAGGTATGTGTTCACGATATAACGATATAGCATGACACACCCTATTGTGAAGTAGTACGGTATGCTGTATCACTAAAGACGATTATTACATGCAATAACCAGGGGGGGTTATGTCAGATCAGCCAAAAGGTGAACTCGCTATTCGAACATTAGCCATGCCAGCTAATACCAATGCCAATGGAGATATATTTGGAGGATGGATCGTCTCACAGATGGATTTGGCAGGGGCTTATGTTGCTAAGCGTTATGGTCGCCATAAGATCGTCACCGTTGCGATTCAAGGGATGGATTTTATTGCTCCCGTGAGTGTCGGTGATTTCGTGTGTTGTTATGTTGATGTTGTAAAGGTTGGAACGACATCGTTGCACGTGAATATAGAGACATGGGCCTTAAGTGATTCAGCATCACATCCGCATAAGGTGACTGAAGGGTGTTTTGTCTATGTTGCTGTAGATAAAGAGGGGGAACCTGAAGCGCTGCGACAACCTGAAGCAGGCTGAGCACAGCACTATGATGTGGTGTAGGGGTTTAAGCCGCTTTGCGATGTTCTTCCAGTTGTTCTGAAAAGTGATCCAGTACGGGTGTAAAGATAGCGCGGTTAATACTGGATAAACGCTCTAGGCAGCCTAGGTAGAGTTGTTTTTGATCATCAGAGCCGTAGCAGACAACAGACTTATTACATTCAAAGAGTTTATCTTGCAGTTGATCGGTATGCTGAAATCCAGGCGAGCTGACCATTTGAATAACTTCTAATAAAAGATTAGAAGTGTGTTGAATACGGTGAATAATACGATCATTAGAGATGGTATAGTCATCAATGAAAGTTTTGAGTTCGGTATAAAATTTTTCTAGGCCGGAATAGGAATAATAGCCTTGATCAGGAATGTTTCCGTTTGACTCGATGTCTTTAAGAATTTTCCAGGCAGTGTTGTATAGAGACAAATCGTCACTGTAGATGGTAACGGATTTCAGGTCGAGAGCTTTTAGTCGATTCATGCGCTCAACTTGATTGAGTGATTTACGCAGTAATAAGCGATAATCACTAATATATTGTGTAATTTTTTCTGCAAAAACAGATGACATTGTACGTCCCTCCTGGCTCCGAAAAATATAATAGTTAAGTTAACTCTAATAAAACTAACCATTATTCTATCAGTCAAACATTAAGGAATTCTTAATTCTAGGTAAAAAAGTGTAAATTACTTAAATAATAATTTTATTTTATGATCAGATAGTTAGGGTTGCATTAGGAGGTAGGTATGGCTTGGGGATTAATGATAGATCAATATTTGATCATTTCGTGAACAATTCTGGCTAATCTAGTGATTTTTTAGAGTTCAAGGTTGTTAAGCCGGTGACATACCGGATGCTTTACTTAATAATAGTATTTTTGTACATGGGGGGTGATATTGGCAGTATTACAGGATACTGAGTGGGTCAGTTGTCTATCTCAGTTGCCGATAGAGTTGACGGCGTTACAAAAAAAACGACTGTCAGACACGGGCTCATTAACACAGTTTTTACAGTCACAAGAATTCCCTGAGGTGAGATTTGAGTTATTGGGTGTTGATGAGATCGATCTATCCTCAGAGAGTCATTATATAGTGTCTGCTATCGGTGGGGCATCGGTGTGCTGTCGAACAGTGCTTTGGGCACATCAAGCAGTACCTTGGGTGTATGCTGAAAGTTGGATTCCAGAAGCGGTTATTCAGGCTCACCCTGCAGTGATGGAGAGTGAAGCTCCTTTAGGGAAATGGTTGTTTAACGGTCAGTCTATTCAATGTTCCGCTTTTGAGTTTGCTCTATTGCCATCAGATGACGCTTTAATTCAGCGGGCTGCTTCTAAACTGAGGTGTCAGGTATCATTATTGATTGCTCGACGTCGTCAGTATACGATGGCAGATCAAAATTCTTTGGTGGTTGTTGAGGTGTTTTTTGAGAGTTGTATGCAATACTTTTCTCAATGCGATATAGCGATAAAATAACGAGACATGAAAAGGTAAGTCATGAATATACGTGGTGAAAAAAACCTGACAGACTCCCCCTGTGTAGGAATTTGCAGTGCTACAGCATTAGGTGATGATGTGTGTATTGGTTGTGGTCGTACGTTCGATGAGGTGCGTTTGTGGAATACTTTTTCTGATGAAGATAAAGTAGCGATTAATCGTCGATTGCAGGCAGCGCGTTAAGATAATCCGGCTGATTGTTGGTGCAAGGCATCTAAGTATTTTTTGGATCCCATTTCGATCAGGCGTGAAGCTGTACGTTCAAAATCACTGTGTAGTTTTCCTTCTGGATAAATTTGAATAGGGGTGGTTGCTGCTGAGACAATCAGGCGTTTCTTAGAGTCATATAAGACATCAACTAATTTAATCAAAGGGATGATGAAGTGATGTTCTTCGGCGGTAATGATTGGGATGTTGCTCACAAAAAAAGTGTCGTATTGTTGGCTGAGCTCCAAGTAGTCATTTTGAGAGCGAGGTGTATTGCAAATGACATTGAAGTCAAACCAAATAATGCGCTGTGAAGCTTTGATAATGCTAATTGATCGACCTAAGATGTTAATGTTGTCTGTCGAGATAGCTTGTTGATGTGTCATGTGCGTAAAAGCGTCTTGCAGTTGTTGCTCTGTTGATGAGTTGAGTGGGGTAAAGTAAGCACCAGTTCGCAGTAGGTACCTTTTTCGATAATCTTTGATGCTTTGTTGATGAATAACCGTCGTATAGGTTTGTAGTAGGGTGATGGCAGGTAAGAATTGTTCGCGCTGAATGCCATTGAGGTAGAGGCGATTGGGTGCTGTGTTTGATGTTGTGATGAGGCATGCGCCATAGTAAAACAATGACCGTAATAGTTGAGCTAAGATCATGGCATCCGTGATATCGGCCACGAGGAACTCATCTAAAAAGATGACTAAATGTTCATCCGCAATGGTTTTGGCAATTTGTTTCAGTGGGTTTTCATGCCCTTGATGTTGTATGAGTTGGTGATGAATGAATTGCATAAATTCGTGAAAATGCATGCGCAGCTTAGGGACAGGAACTGTGTCATATAGGATATCTATAATATAGGTTTTACCAATGCCAACACTGCCCCA
>DMFG01000082.1 GCA_003450655.1 Coxiellaceae bacterium
CATCCCGTTACTATTAGCCGAGGTTACATTGGGCCGCTTGGCTCGAGATACCCCTCCACAATCTCTACGCCTACTAGCTCAAGAGTCAGGGCACTCACCACACTGGCGCTGGCTAGGGGTTGCTGCTGTAACATGCACCTTTCTGATTATCACTTACTATAGCGTGATCACCGGCTGGGTCATCAACTACTTCATAAAAGCCTGCTTTAATCAATTTCAATCACTCACAGAAACCCAAAGTATTGCTCTATTTACTCAATTAAAAAATCATACCGGCGCAATGGTACTCAGCGATAGTATTGTTATTATACTAGCCGCCATTGTAGTCTCTTTAGGCATTAAAAAAGGGCTGGAACGCTTAGTACTATGGCTCTTTCCCGCTATGTTTTTTCTACTTGTTGCATTAGCCATTTACGCCTGTGCGACAGCAGACTTTTTACACACCATCCATTATCTATTCGATTTTCACCCCGAGGATTTTACTTTTAAAATTCTTCTCATGGCTTTAGGCCAAGCATTTTTCAGCTTAAGTATCGCTATGGGTATCAACATGGTCATGGGCGCCTATCTCCCCAAGTCTACTAATCTTGTCACAGCCACTATCTGGGTTGCTGTTGCAGATACAGCATTTGCCCTACTAGCTGGTTTAATTATTTTCCCCATTGTCTTCACTCACCACCTCTCAGCCACAGCAGGTCCCAGCTTAATTTTTCAATCACTTCCGATTGCATTCAGCCATATGCCATTCGGAGCAGTCTTTGGCGTATTATTCTTTGTGTTATTATTTTTTGCTGCATTCTCTTCAGTTGTTGCTTTATTTGAAGTCACTATCAGCACACTCACACGAATAGCACACGGCTCACGACGAAAAGTATTTATCTACACCGTTATTATTTGGTGGGGCCTTAGCCTACTAACCATTGGCTCATTTAGTCACCCTGCAATATTCCAAGTATTTAACCGCACTTGGTTTACCCTAATCGATACATTCACGGCCGCTATTTTAATCCCAGTCTGCGGAATACTGATAGCTATCTTTGCAGGCTGGCTTGTTTCAGATAACCAACTACAACAACTCGGCTGGAACACTCAGAGCTTCTGGTATAAAATCTGGCGTTTGATTTTACGGTATATTGCTCCAATCGCTATTGGCTGCATCTTGATTGGGGTTAATCAATAAAAGGACTTAGGCGAATAAGCATGACAAGCACACAATCCAAACATAAAACACACACACAATCGAAATTTAATGTACAACTGATTGATAACTTATCTCATCAGAGTCTTGCCTTGCTTAATCAACATACTGATCAATTTTCAATCTCCACTGAGGCTACACAAGCCCATGCCATGCTTTTACGATCAACCAATCTCCATCAACACACTTTCCCTGATTCATTAGAAATCATTGGTCGTGCTGGAGCAGGCACTAACAACATACCGATTCAAACCCTGACTGACCGAGGGATTCCAGTCTTAAATACGCCCGGCGCAAATGCTAATGCTGTTAAAGAGCTCGTCATTGCGGGCTTACTCTTATCAAGCAGGAACCTATGTCGCGCCTGGCAATATGTGCAAACACTACCCGCCAATGAACAACTCACCACTACCATTGAAAGCAACAAAAAACAGTTCACCGGATCCGAACTCCCTGGAAAGACTTTAGGTGTGATTGGCCTAGGCAATATCGGTCTCAGTGTTGCTAATACAGCGAACCAACTGGGCATGCGCGTATTAGGCTATGACCCAGCTATCTCAGTTAAACACGCATGGCAACTCAGTAGCGATGTCGAACAAATTAATGACCTCTCTGAACTTCTTGAACAAGTCGACTTTTTAACGCTACACATCCCACTAACAAAAGAAACAACCAATTTCTTAGACGCTAAGAAACTCGCTGCATTAAAAAATCAAGTGATTATTCTGAACTTTTCTCGTGCTAACATTGTTGATCACTTAGCGATGAAAGAAGCCTTAAACACATCAGCTGTCCGCTGCTATGTTTCTGACTTCCCTAACTCAGTGCTACACAATCATCCTCAGACCATCACACTCCCTCACTTAGGCGCCTCTACTCTAGAAGCACAAGAAAACTGTGCTAGTATGATTGCCAACCAAACTCATGCATTCTTACTAAATGGTACGATTACACACTCAGTCAATTTTCCTACTATTTCCATGAAAAGAAGCCAAGGCTATCGTATCTCCATTGCCAATGAAAACATCCCTAACATGGTTGCTCAAATTTCCACAGTACTCTCTAAGAGTGGTCTCAATATTTTAGAAATGATTAATCAATCACGTAATGACATTGCATACAACCTCATTGATATTGACCAACCCATCCAACCTCAACAAATCGAATCACTACAAGCCATTCAAGGTGTTTTACGTATTCGAAACTTACATTAATACATCAAGAGCCACATCATGACAGAGCAAAGCATCGCTGAAAAAACGAATTTTATTCGTAAAATCATTGAAGAAGACCTTAACACCGGAAAACACACCACCATCACTACTCGTTTCCCGCCTGAACCAAACGGCTTCTTGCATATTGGGCATGCCAAATCCATTTGCCTTAATTTTTCTTTAGCACAGGATTTTAGCGGAACATGCCATTTACGCTTTGATGACACTAACCCCAATAAAGAGTGTGATAGTTATATTCAAGCCATCAAAGAAGATATTCAGTGGCTAGGGTTTGACTGGAAAGATCACCTGTATCATGCCTCACATTATTTTGAACAATTATACCAATTAGCTATTCATCTCATTCAATCAGGTCTAGCTTACGTTGACGACCTCTCGGCAGAAGCCATGAAAGAATTTCGTGGGTCACTCACGCAACCTGGGAAAAATAGCCCTTCCCGAGAACGTTCCATTGAAGACAATCTAGATCTCTTTAAACGCATGAAAGCCGGTGAATTTAAGGAAGGCAAATATACCTTACGTGCAAAAATAGACATGCAATCTGGTAATGTTAATTTGCGTGATCCTGTAATGTATCGCATCATGTATGTCTCTCACCATCAAACTAAAGATGCGTGGTGTATTTACCCGATGTATGATTTTACACACGCATTATCAGATGCTATTGAAGGCATAACACACTCACTGTGCACACTCGAATTTCAAGATCATCGCCCCTTGTATGATTGGTTTATCCAGCACTGCAATATGCCTAACCAACCACGTCAAATCGAATTTTCAAGACTTAACCTAAACTACACGGTTACTAGTAAACGTAAGCTCAAACAACTCATTGATGAACATCACGTCGCTGGCTGGAATGACCCAAGACTACCGACACTCTCAGGCTTACGTCGACGCGGCTATACACCACATGCCATCCGAGAGTTCTGCCAACGCATTGGCATTTCCAAACAGGACTCCATCATTGATATCGGCCAACTAGAACAAACTCTTCGAGATGATCTCAACCACAATGCGATGAGAAAAATGGCGATTTTAAGCCCATTAAAAGTTATTATCACCAACTATGATCAAGAGCATGAAATGCTCATGCTTTCCAATCACCCACAACGCCCTGAATGTGGCAAACGCTCTGTACCATTTTCTAATACTCTCTACATTGACCATGATGACTTCATGGAAACCCCTCCCCCAAAATACCATCGATTATCACCTGGCAATGAAGTGCGTCTAATGAATGCCTATGTCATTCGCTGTGATGAAGTCGTTAAAAATACAGAGGGCCAAGTTATTGAACTTCGATGCAGTTATGCCCCTGAAACATTAGGCGGAAAAAAACCACACCATGGAAAAAAAGTTAAAGGCATCATTCACTGGCTTTCTGCCGAACAAGCACTCGATGCTGAAATTCGCCTATATGATCGACTATTCTTAACTCCTAACCCAGGTGCTACTAACGATTTAGTTGAATTCATTAACCCAGATTCCTTGACCGTCATCAAACAAGCTAA
Source organism: Coxiellaceae bacterium (assembly GCA_003450655.1). Classification (GTDB taxonomy): domain Bacteria; phylum Pseudomonadota; class Gammaproteobacteria; order Coxiellales; family Coxiellaceae; genus UBA9148. The sequence goes on from DMFG01000082.1 coordinate 3,948, forward strand.
AGTTGAGGCTTCGTTAGCAGAAGCGCAACCAGAAACTGCTTTTCAATTTAACCGTGTTGGCTATTTCTGCGCTGATCAGTTTGATCACAACAGCACACAGCTGGTCTTCAACCGCAGCGTATCACTTCGAGAAACTTGGCAATAAATAGCAAAAAGGCCCTGACCACCTCACCAAAAGGGCTTTTTTTGATCAAAAAAACACCAAATTAAGCGTCATAACCTTCTTTTCATGCAGTTAGAAAAGAATTCAGACCACAATCAGACGCGACTTTTATAAACCAAAGTAAAAATATAAACCGTTGAAATATAATTACTTTTTTATATTTTTAGCGCTGAAATCTAAACCTAAAATAATCACCCCATCAAAAAATTAAATTTATTTAAGCTTTCGGGCAAATAAAACCCAATTTCCCCTTGTGCCCGCCAATTCCAATGCTATAATGTTGCACTTAAAATACACAAACCGGGTAACATATTCCCTTTTTGTGTGTAACGGGGAATTGCAACGGTGCAATTCACACAGCCAATCAACCAAAGGAGCAAGCCCTTGAAAGGAGTAGCACAACTCGCAGAACAAGTTTTAACAATGTCAACAGAAGCTGATATTGAAGAAAAAACACTTGCTGAAAGCGTTAGAACTTCACTGAATAAATACTTCACTCAACTAGAAGGTCAAACACCTGCTAATCTATACAACTTAGTATTAGCTGAAGTAGAAAAACCTCTACTTGAACTTGTATTGAAATTAACGAACAACAACCAAAGCAAAGCTGCCATCATTCTTGGCCTAAGCCGCGGAACGTTACGTAAAAAAATGGCTGCCTACGGTTTAAACCACAAGTAAGCTTTAAGGACGATTTCTTCATCAGGGTGATGTGGCAACTTATATGACAACGACGTCTAAATCTCAGCGCGCACTGGTTAGTGTGTACAACAAAGAATCGCTGAACGACTTAGCAACTGGGTTGTCATCATTAGGGATTGCTATCATCGCAACAGGTAACACGTACAAGCAACTTACCCAACTGGGGATTGCAGTTACAGAACTGAGCGACTATACCAACTTTCCTGAAATCATGGATGGTCGAGTAAAGTCACTTCACCCTAAAATTCATGGCGGCATTTTAGCCCGTCGCACACAAGACCAAGACACTCTCTTAGCACACCAGATTCAACCTATTGATCTTGTGATCTGCAATCTATACCCATTTGAACAAACAATTAAACAACCCGACTGCACAACCGCTGACGCTATCGAACATATTGATATTGGTGGACCCACCATGATTCGAGCTGCAGCTAAAAACTTTAATGATGTAACTGTTGTCACTGACCCCAATGACTACCCACAACTCCTCGACGAATTAAAAAAACACGGCACAACCAGCCTAGCTACACGCCAACATCTCGCCTGCAAAGCTTTCCAACTCATTGCACACTACGATAATGCCATTGCTGGCTATTTCTCATCACAAGCAAGCACTGACGCTCTCACTAAACAGCTACCACCTGCGATAAGCCCTCAAGCAAAACAACCATTACGGTATGGCGAGAACCCACATCAATCTGCAGCCAGCTTCAAAGACAACCACCTTGCCGATGAAGGCGTTCTACAGGCCTCACTCATACAAGGAAAACCTCTTTCCTATAACAACCTCATTGACAGTGATGCAACCTTCAATATCATTCGCTCACTCTCCACAACCAGCCCCGCTTGCGTGATAGTGAAGCATGCGACACCCTGTGGAGTTGCACTAGATGATGACCTCACCCAAGCCTACCTAAAGGCTTACCAATGCGACCCTGAATCAGCTTTTGGTGGAATTATTGGAATCAACCAACCACTCACCACCACACTAGCTGAACATATCTTACAACAGCAATTTACTGAAGTGATTCTTGCGCCATCGGTTTGCGCAGAAGCACGCACACTACTACAGAAAAAACCTAATCTACGTGTACTCTGCTTTGGTGATCGACACCTCTCACCACCAACCACCACGCAACTTCGCTCAATTTCAGGTGGAATCATCGCGCAAGAACCAGACTGGCAGCCACTCAACTTAAAAGACCTGACATGGGTCACGCAAACCACACCTTCTATGATCATCCAACAAGATGCGATTTTTGCGTGGAATGTTGTGAAACACGTTAAGTCCAATGCAATCATTTATGCCAAGAACAAACAAACCCTTGGCATTGGAAGCGGTCAAACCAGCCGTATCTTTAGCGCTAAAATAGCAGCACTACGGGCTGAACAAGCAGGCCTTTCACTATCTGGCGCCACTATGGCTTCCGATGCATTCTTCCCCTTTGCTGACAATATTGACTTAGCGCACCAACACGGTATTGAGTGTATTATCCAACCTGGCGGCTCTAAACGTGACCCTGAAGTCATTGCACGCGCCAATGAACTCAATATCTCCATGGCTTTTACAAAAGTACGTCACTTTTTACACTAACGCACATCTACACGTTTCATAAATCATATCCTTCATCACAACAACGCTTGCTCTGTTAAAAAGACGTCTCTAC
>DMFG01000062.1 GCA_003450655.1 Coxiellaceae bacterium
TTTTTGCTTGCTCAAACATATCACGAACACGAGAAGCACCAACACCGACAAACATCTCAACAAAGTCAGAACCAGAAATCGTGAAGAAAGGTACTTTAGCTTCACCGGCAACAGCCTTTGCTAATAGAGTTTTACCAGTACCCGGAGAACCAACCAATAAAACACCACAAGGCATTTTTCCACCAAGCTTTTGAAAACGACCTGGGTCACGTAAAAACTCAACCAGTTCTTGCACTTCATGCTTGGCTTCTTCGACACCTGCGACATCATCAAAAGTTACTTGAATTTGGTCCTCACCCAGTAAGCGAGCTTTGCTACGACCAAAAGCCATAGGACCGCCCTTGCCGCTACCCCCGCCTTGCATCTGCCGCATAAAGAAAATCCAAATACCAATTAAAATTAAGAATGGAGCCCAACTAATTAAAATACGAAGCAATAAACTCTCTTGGCGAGGTGGCTCACCACGCACAGTGACATTATTCTTCACCAGCGTATTCAACAAATACAAATCATCTAGCATAGGCAGATAGGTAGTAAATTTTTCATTACTTTTCGTGACACCGTGAATAACCTGCCCCTGTATGGAAACCTCGTTCACATTGTTATTTTCTGCTTGTGTTAACAGCTGTGAATAGGAGTATTGCTTTGTTCCAGACTGATGCGGACCAAAATTACTAATAACTGTGATTAACATTATAATAATAATTAACCAAACCATGATATTTTTCATGAAAGTATTCAATGTGTTACCTCGCATTTAACTTAGGACTATCATAACCAAGCCCCCCAGGTTATGCAATTATCACCTCTAACCTTTAAAGGATTTAGCTAACAAATACACTTCTTTTGAAGCTGCACGAGAAGCTTTTGGTTTAATATGCTTCACTTGTACAAAATACGATCTCAATGATTGAGCTAGTGCTTCTATTCCTGCACCCTGAAACACTTTCATCAATAAACACCCACCTGGAACTAAAACTTGCTGGGCTAAATCCAGAGACAGCTCCGCCAAATAAATTGAACGTGGTTGATCCACGCTTTTTTGACCTGACATATTTGGCGCCATATCAGAAATCACCAAATCAACGGACCGACCAGCAATAACGCCATGAAGCTCATCTAAAACAGACTGTTCACGAAAATCGCCCTGAATAAACTCAACATTAGGGATGGGATCCATATTCAAACAATCCAATGCGACAACAAAACCTTTTCGACCCACTTGCTTTTGAGCCCATTCAGTCCAACTTCCAGGGGCTGCACCTAAATCAATAACCCCCATTCCCGGCTTAAATAGACGCTCTTTTTCATTAATTTCCAATAACTTATATACAGCTCGTGAACGATAACCATCGATTTGAGCCTGCTTTACATACGGGTCTTTAACGTGACGATTCATCCATTCACGGCGACTAACCATAATTGCCTCATCTATTTGACAGTATTAGAGCCATAAATCGGTGGCCCTTAGGGATAAAAAGCGTTAGCATAGCGCAGCTTTAAACCAATAACTACTGAAATATCCACATGAATAAACATGAATTACTAGAATTACGCCGCGAATGCCATCACCTCAAACCTGTGATTTGGCTAGGCAATCAAGGGTATACCGATGCCGTTGCTGCAGAGATCGAGCGCGCACTCGATTCCCATGAACTCATTAAAATCAAGGTTAATACTGCTGACAAAGCAGAGCGAGATAGCCTAGCTAATCATCTATGCGAATCCCATCATGCCGAACTTATACAGCGCATTGGTCAAACCGTTTGCATTTACAGAGAAAGCGGCGATAACGAATGAGCACGGGTAAAAAACACATTGCCGTAGGATTATCGGGCGGTGTTGACTCGGCTGTTACTGCTCTCAGACTCCAACAACAAGGACATCACGTATGCGGTGTTTACATGCAAAACTGGGAATCTCAAGCAAACGACCCATACTGTACTGCAGAACAAGACCTGAGTGATGCCAAAGCAGTTGCTGATCAACTCAGCATTCCTTTTTATACGGTCAACTTCTCTCAAGCGTATTGGGACGAGGTCTTTCAGTTATGTCTCGATGAATTTGCTGCAGGTCGAACACCAAACCCGGATATTTGGTGTAATAAATCGATTAAGTTTGACCATTTAATACAGTACATTGACACTTTAGGTGCAGACTACTTGGCAACAGGCCATTACGCTCACGTATCAAACCACTCCCCCTACCAACTACTCACCTGCTCCGATTCACAAAAAGATCAAACCTATTTTTTATATACCTTACAACAAAAACAACTCAAAAGAGCACTCTTTCCATTAAGTGACCTTAAAAAAACCGAGGTCCGACAGTTAGCTCAACAACATCATCTCATTAACCATGACAAGAAAGACAGTACCGGAATCTGCTTTATTGGTGAAAGGCGATTTAAAACTTTCTTACAAGAATTTTTACTCGCACAACCAGGTGAAATACAAACAACAGAAGGGAAATGCATCGGCCAACATGATGGCATTATGTTTTATACCTTAGGCCAACGCAAAGGACTCAACATAGGAGGGCGACAAGATTCATCAGAGTCTCCTTGGTACGTAATTGATAAAGACTGCGACACTAACACATTAATTGTCGGTCAAGGCCATGATCATCCGCGCTTATTTAAAACTAGACTACACTGTAATGATCTACACTGGATAGCAGGACACCCGCCTAGCACAAGCTTTCATGCAAGCGCTAAAATACGCT
>DMFG01000113.1 GCA_003450655.1 Coxiellaceae bacterium
CTATTGGTGTGGGGAGCTCGGTGTGCTGCGTGTCTATTCTCAACTGCTTGAATATGATTTTCTGGTTATTTAGAACGCTTATGTGTTCAGCTGTCTTTTCAATTAAGATATCGATTTCACTGCAATTTTTGATTCTGCTCATGCAATTCATGAGTAGATAAATCCGATTGAGTAAGTTTTGAGTGAATGACTCAAAAACCGCTATTCGTGAAGTAAAAAATAACGTATTTGATCTCATTAAAAAGTTATAAATACAGGTGATGTAGTTGTTTAATCCCTTTGTTGTAATAGATGAGATGACGGAGTCCAGGCCTTTTGTACCATTCTCATATTCTTTATAAGGTTCTCCTTGGCATGAAGAGGTATGCTGGATCGAAGATATTGAGGGGTAATGTTGATTCAGCCATTGGTTAGTTAATGCAAAATTAGCATCATTAGCGCTGGTACTACATGTTAAGTTTCTGATCTGTTGTTGTATGCTTGCTCTTCCGTCAACAGAGTGCTTTCCAATAAGTTCAGGAAAACTTTTCACTACCAAGTTTGTTTCAAAAAGCAGTTTAATCAAAGTATCGATTTCGTTTTCAAAGCGCGTTTGATGTGTATGTATAAATACTTTTATTTTCGCTCGTTGATGTTTCCCAAGATCTCGTAAATAGGTGGTAGCTAAAGTGTATTCTTGATTCTTCCAGTGGTTAATAAATACTTCTAGGTTGCCATTATTGTTATCGAGTACTTGCCATTCATTTTTCGAAAAAATATTGACCCAGGTTTTGTAGCTATGAATGATCTGATTTGTTCTATCTATAGTCTCTCCAGGCGCATCCCTGCCAACTTCATAGTCTGTTGAGCACGGCTCTTCATGATTATTCATAAGCAGGGCTTCGGATAATAAGTTGTTTAACTGGTAGTGACTTTCTACAAAAATCTTACGTAAATGGTTTCGAATGTCTAGAAGGTCGTTGTAAGTTATTGAATCAATGAGGGTAATTGCCGCATCGTGTTTTTCTAGACTGATAGCATTGCTGAGATGGTATAAGTACTGTGGTGTGTTTTTTCTGGTATTATCTAACTTGCGAAACATTTTCATTGTATCGATGATCGATCTTGATAGTAGTTGTATTACTGCGTCGTGCTCTTCAATCAGGCTCATGCTGGTTAAATTTAGATGGCTCAGCTTGTTGATATGATCAAGGTATCTCTCTAAATCTAATGATGGAATGGTCATTAATGACGCTCCACCCCGTGGCAGTAATGTGTCTAAGTCCTTCATGTGATTTATTTTGGGGTCTTGGGATGGTCGCATGGATTGTTTTCTATCGTATTATTATTTTGATGGCGACTATATAGATTTTTGTATTGTTGATCACTATTACTTCTGAGATTAATTCTGTCTTAAGGAGGATATGATATTGCTTGGCTTATCTATGGTTTTATGAAATTTATGACTAATTGTCTATTTTTTAATTGAAAAAGGACAATAAATCGCCAAGGTTTCACTGGTTTATATTTTTTAGTAGATGTCATGATCGATGATTGTGTTTTCATCTTGTGCTTTTTAAAGGCTATCCTTAGTTACTCTTTCAATAATGATATACCCCCTTTGTTGCTGACTAACAGCATCATAGGTGTTCATCGCATCGATCAGCTGGTCGGTCTTAACCCAAAAAGGGGGGTATTTATAACGAGAAACATCTAATATCAAGATCGAGTCTGAGCTTTTATCGTAGGCTGCTGCTGCAGAGATGTGGCCATAGCCTGTTTGATGCAGTATTGATCGATGATAGTTAATCAGTATGTACTGGTTGGAAGAGTTCAGTCTTTGGATTAATTCTTTTTTGATATGAGGTGTCTTGTTAGATACGTGATGGGCTATTGCACGCACTTTAGGGATGGCATTAAGTAATTGGGTTTCTTCATCCAGTGTCACGCCTTGTCGTTTAACAAGTTGTGTTGTGATACCTGCTTTTATGACTTGCGTTGTAAAGATATTGTCTTGATTCCAGAGGGAATAGGGATGCAGGGAAGTGACAGGAGGTGGTGGAATCTTGAGCGCGTTGAGAATCATGGCAGCTGACGCTGGTCCACAATAGGATTTATTCTGTTGAGTGGTGAAATAGTGAACGAGACTGGTGAATTGATGGTGTAGCTGTGTCTCATTGAGTCGAGCTATCCCTTGAGGTGTATCCCAGTAAATAGGACTTACTGTATTGCTCTTAGCAATTACTTGTGTGGTGCCAATAAACAGTAATAACCCTAGGGTAAAACAAATTCTTAACATGCTGACATTTCCATGTGTTGAGTTCTTCGATATAGTATCGTGATTAGCGAGTTTTTTATACAGAATATAAGCTTCTTGTATTTTTTCAAAACAAATAGTTTGATCTTGTTGATTGAATTGTTCGTCACGAGGAGAGTATTTATGCTAAGCATTATGGCTTCATTGTTGAGGCTAAATAGCCCACGCTGAGCAGCCTATGACGTTTTGTGACGTTGTGTCTCATTTTTTATCGGTTTTTTTATGATAATGGACATTTGATGCGTTTTTTAAGATTACTTTAATAGTCGGCTGGTATGGTTTCCTCAACTTACTGAGGTGGGTAAATGCCAAAGAAAACAGCCAGATTGCATCGTTCTCGACTGACTCGATCCGCCTCGGGGTTTCCACTACACCGCATGCCTGTGATGTCCCAGTTTCCCGATGGATTGTTGCGTTTTATGGATTTTTCAGGCGTCACTCGTCGGCTGGATCGGCTGGCTAGGTATGACATACTGACAGCGTATCAAGACAGTAAAATGACAGCGAGTGATATCGATAAGCTGATGATGTTTCTTAAGAGTAAACATCATCAAGGATTGGGAATCAGCAAGCAAAGATACCTCAATTTTATCATTAGTTTTGTTCGTTATTGGTTGCAGTTGCAAGCACCTTCATTCGAAGAGAGTGATCATATCATTGCCTTGTTTTTTTTAGATCTGATCGAAACCACACCAAATATACTAGAAGATGGGTCGTTGGCAAATCGCATACGATCTGCGTTCACCATAATGACGCGTTTAAGTAATGGCAGTAAGATCACGATGGCTAATCATGATTTTTCTGACTGTATTAAAAATGCAATGTCTTTGATGCAGTGTCATTTTTCTAATGTGATTTGGTTGTTTAGTCCGCAGTTGCTTGCTGGGTGTGGTTGTGAAACGTTTATTAATAATCATTATGTGATTGCTGTTTCTTCATTATTGGCGGATAAGTCATTAGAGTCTGATATGCCCGAGAATCTATTTCATGAGCTCCTTCATGCGATGTCTCACTATGTTCGAACTCGGTCTCATTATTTAAATATTATGATTCACAGTCTATATGTGATGTGTGATCATTTAGCTGCTGTTTTAGATGAGAAGGAGGGAGTCTCTCTTAGTCGTCTCCCTTATTGGTCCTCTATTCTGGTGTATTATTATAAGGATCATAGGCAAGAAGAAATTATGATTCGTATTTTAGAAAAATTGCATTTTTATCCGATGAATTTTATTTCACATTTGAATCAATTAGTGATTGAACAGCAAGATTACATGGGTATTTTAATTAGATGTGCGAAACATTTTAAAATGCTCGTGATGTATGGTTATCAGAGATTGTCATCTGATTTTACGCAAGCTGATTGTTTAGGTGTTCGTTCGGACTCGCCAGTGAGTGTTGCTCAGGTTAACGATGAGTCTTTTCCTATAACTTCTTTTGGGGTTGGGGGTGCTGTTGATGCCTATTCTCCAGAGCAGGCTGAGTGTGGCATTAGTGCTTATTCTTGTCGTTTGTGAGTCATTATTGCCCAATAACTTGCAATTTACCATGTAATGCTGTACTGTTACACAAGTACAGTATGATTATTGCATCAATATCCCTATAACTCATTGATTTTCAGGTTTTTTATGATATTTCAGTTGTTCACATCATCAGGCTCAGCCTCATCAAAAGGAAGAGCATATCCTAAAGCCCTGGCTATCTTGCTGGGTGCTGAAATTCCAGAGCTCATGGGGCGTTTTGGTATTATGGCGACCCTAGTGTTGTACCTCACTCATGTATTGAGCTTATCTGATACTCAAGCCTTTGCGGTTTATGGTACGTATTTGATGATGAGCTTTATTACGCCAATATTAGGCGGCTTTCTTGCGGATCGCTTTTTAGGTTATCAGCGTGCTGTGCTGCTGGGTGCAGCATTGATGGTCCTCGGTAATGCCTGTTTGATCATACCTGATTTATTCGCTATTTATTGTGGTTTATCGATTATGGCGATGGGTGTTGGTTTTTTTTCGCCAGCTTTGGTCGCTTTAGTCAATGCTTTGTATCGAGATAAAGAAGATGGTCGGGAACAAGCATTTGTGCTGTATTACATTTGTCGCAATGTGGGTGCGTTGATTGCACCAACGGTGTGTGGAGTGATTGGACTGACTGTGGGTTACTCCTATGCGTTTTTGTTTACGGCAATCTGTATGTTAATTGGATTAGGTATCTTTATGAGGGGCCAGCGACATTTGCCGCAGATGACTCCATCGTCTTCTACGTCGTCACAGTCTTTTCTCGTTGTGGCACTGAATCGATTTTTTTCTGAAAAGCCTTATTTGTCCTATGGTAGCTTGATTTTCCTCTCTATTATATTAGTCGTGTGTGCTTTTATGTATTCACTCAGTCAGATTTTCTTGATTGCGGGTGGGTGTGCGGTATTAACTATCGCAGTTCGGTTATATCAACGGGCGGATGCTCAACAACGTCAGGGACTGCATGCGATCTTATTATCCATCGCTGTGATGATTGTTTTCTTTAGTATTAATCAATTATGTGGTGCTTCCTTTAATTTATTTGTCGATCGTCTTATTCATCGTTCAGTGATGGGATTTACCTTGCCCACCAGTGTATTTTTTAGCATTAATCCTTTATTTATGATTATATTTGGTGGGTTTTTTATGGCGTTAATCAATAAAATTCGTCGCCCCAATTATGTCACAGCAGCTTTTACTAAATATGCATTAGCTTTGGGTATTTTTGCGTTGGCTATGTTTGTGCTTAAGTTGGCAGCGCAACAAGCTCATGAGCATGGCATGGCCTCTGGTTTTTATATTGTTGTGTCATATTCACTGTGTGCCTTAGCTGAGTTATGTATGGTGCCCATTGTCATTGCATTGATAGGTCGCTTAGCCCCTAGTGGTCAAGTTGGATTGTTGATGGGTATTTATCAGTTTGGCAGTGCTATTGCGAGTTATATTACTACGCACATCGCTAATGTTGCTGCGATAAATTTCCCTTTAACCAGTGCGCACGCTTTGCGTCATGCGGCTGGGATATATCAGCATGTGTTTGGTGAATTAGCTCTTGTATTAATTACATCCGCTGTACTGGTGTGTGTGATGCGCACGATGGTACAGCGTGCTTATCGACAGGCTATTCGTGTTTCGCCCGTCTTAGAAGGTAATTGAGAAGATTTCGCTGGAGGCTGAGAATTTATTCTTTCATCAACCAAAAAGCAGTACCTATTGACAGCTTGATAAGCCCTTTGTTGTAAACTGTTATCCCGTGATAAAGTTGGCAATTCTCGTATTTCACGATTCAGTTGTATTCCTTGCTGGATGAGTTTTTTACTTGCGTGACTGGTTGAGTCTGTTCGCGTCTGTAGTTGCTGTACGCGAGCGGTCATGATATTGCTTAATTCTTGTTGTGCCTCTGTCTGAGGGGGTTCGGATATAATTGCTTTCACCTCATTTTCATAGTGCTTTATCTTTTTAGTCATGTTGTGAAATAATTCAACATCTTTGAAAGTATCGGGGTGTATTTTATTTAATGCTGAAATGTAGGTTTGCCCTATGTTTGTAAGCTGACTGATTTTATTCTGAAGCTCAGGGGCTCTTTCAGGTATCAGGAGTTGGCGCATAGACTCTTCAATGACTTTTATCATTTGATCACGAATGTCGATTAATGTTTCGTTGTTTTTCGATGTTTTTTTTGTTCGCCTTACTCGCATGATAGGCCCCTTTGAATTTTTTCGCGACATTATCACCATTTTGTTGCGATCAATAGGGGTGTATCTTATCTAATCTTATCTTAAGATCTGCTATAATAACTGATGGAGATAGTAATAGGGGGTAAAAATGGCTAAGAAACCAGATCTATCTGATTTAACAAAGAAAATTGATATAGGTGGAATTGTTGATAACATCAAGTCTATGGTAAATCCCGGTGGCGATACGCCGGACGTTGACCCTAATGATGCGTTAGGTATTAAAATTGCACAAATTAGCGTTAAAATTCAAGACCTTGTTTCAGCACAGGCAGAGCACACAAAATCTTTGTCAGAGATTAATAAATTGCTCAATGCGGCTTTTAAAGATCTTGAAGCTCTCAGGAAGCAGTGTTCTGATTGTGAGGTGTGCGACTCAAG
>DMFG01000047.1 GCA_003450655.1 Coxiellaceae bacterium
GAAGCAGCATAAAGATCAGCCTACACAGGTACCTATTAGTAATGGTGTCACTCTACTAGTGATTGGTGCTGCATTAACAGTTTTCCCACTGCTATTGCCAACGGCTAACCAAGCGGCTTTCGGTTCAAGTGTTACAACTGGTACTGTGGGTGGCGAGCAGATGACAAATCTAATTAGCGGTGGTTCTTCTTAGTAGGCAATTATCACTAATTTATGCGTTAATATCGATTTTAGGAGAGAGTGAATGTCATCATTAGATCAATATTTGTCTCTTTCCTTGGTTGCTAGCCAAAAAAATTGGCATCGCTATATGACTAGAAAGGCAGACTCTGCCTTTCTTGCGTTTCAAAAGAAAATTTCTTTACGTGATCAATATTCTTGTCAGTATTGTGGGTTTCAGTCCTCATTACATATGGATATAGTGAATCGTGATTTTAATTATTTAAATAACAAGCAATCTAACTTAGTTGTAGCTTGCCCTTTTTGCACTCAGTGTCATTTTATTCAATCTGTTGGTATTAGTGATAATACAGGAGGCGTTTTAATCTATTTGCCGGAGTTTTCTCAAGCAGAACTGAATGCGATGTGCCATCATTTATTTGCATCTATGGCTTTAAAGACTGCGACAGCTACGGATGCTAAGAATATCTATAGAAGTTTACGTCTTAGGTCTCAAATAGTGGAAAAATCTTTAGGTGCTGGGATGAGTAATCCTGCCTTCTATGGTCAAGTATTATTAGATGCTGATCAAGATTCTGCTCAAAAAATACAGAACATGGTGGATGATAAAATTCGTCTCCTGCCAAGTTTAAAAGCCTTTTCCGACTCTGTGAATCAGTGGTCTGAAGAAGCAGCACAGGTATTGATGAATTATTAGACTCATTTTACTGCCATACGTTCATGACTGTGTCATAATGATGCAACATACTGTTATTAATAGAGAAGATTATGTTTAAGGTATTATTTTCATGGATAGCAACATTGTTCAAACAGTCAACAATGTCTTATTGCGATATTCAAACAGCAGACAGTCAAACAACATTAGTGGGTAATGATGGTGCGCTTGTTAGCATAATCAAACTATCCGGTGTGACTTCATTGATTGGTCGAGAGGAGTTTGATTATATCCAAAATGGCATTCGTCAATCATTACAAACCACGATGTCTCAGCCTGGTCGAACAGTTCAAGTTTTTTTCACCTATAATAAAGACAATATTGGCGAAGAGATTGATGGCATTTTATCATCTGCCCAGCAAACTGCTCAGACTCTTGAGCTTGATTTTGATGATTTGTTCACAGAGCGCGTTAGTAATCTTTCTAAGTATTGTGCTTATGAAGAATGCTATATGGTGTTGTGGACTCAATTAGGTGCTTTAACCAATGAGCAACTCAAGCGTTCTAATAAAGAGAAATCTAAACAGATTAAAAAAAATAAAACCCCCTCATTTTTATTGACTCAAAATATTATGGCAACAGTGACTGATTTAAGAGAGAGTCATGACGCATTTGTTTCTTCAATTAATAGTGATTTTGAAGTTTACGGCTTAGTGGGTCGAATTCTTTCTGTTCATGAAGCTGTTCATGCAATGCGCCAGATTGCTGATCCTGAGTTTACCGATCGAGATTGGGAACCTGTATTGCCTGGAGATAAAATTACAATTAAAGACTATAAAAATTCACGTGGTGATTTAGCAGATTTAACGTGGCCTTCATTGTCAAAGCAGATTTTACCACGTGACGCAGAGCTAATAGATTTAAGGACGGCTCGAGTTGGCGATAGAATTTATTCTTCGGTTTATATCGATTTGTTCCCTAAAGAAGTTCAAAATTTTGTACGATTATTTTCTCGCACCTTGCAATCTAAAATTCCATGGCGCATATCTTTCTTAGTGGATAGTCATGGTTTGGGGTTAAGTAAGTTGCGATCAGCTATAGCTGCCGTTTTAACATTTTCATCACAGCAAAATCGCTTAATTTCTGATTCTTTAAATTTATTATCTTACATTAACTTAAATGCAGATGACGCTGTTTTTCGATTAAGAGTGACTGCGTGTACGTGGGCACCCGAAGGTGATGTACGTTTACTTCGTTCACGGGCTTCAGTTTTAGCTAAGGCCGTTGAAGGTTGGGGTTCTTGTGATGTTTCAGAATATTGTGGTGATGCTTATGAGGGTGTCGTCTCATCTATGATGGGTGTATCTTCTAAAAGTGTTGCAGTTCCAAGTATAGCGCCATTGTCTGATGTATTACATATGTTGCCGTTGTTTCGCCCTTCATCACCGTGGGAATCAGGTGCTATGCTGTTTCGCTCTCCTGATGGTAAACCCTGGCCTTATCATCCTGGTTCTCGTCATCAAACCACTTGGATTGATTTATTTTATGCACGTCCTGGTTCAGGTAAATCAGTGTTATCGAATGCAATTAATTTAGCGGTATGTATGTCACCTGGTTTGGTTAGGTTGCCTCGTATTGCAATTATTGATATTGGACCCTCAAGTAGCGGGTTGATATCACTACTACAAGATGCATTACCGTTAAAGCAAAAACACTTGGTAGCTTATCATCGCTTAAGAATGAACACGGAATATTCCATCAACCCGTTTGATACTCAATTGGGTTGTCGTTATCCCACACCTCAAGAAAGAAGTTTCTTAGTGAATTTCTTATCATTACTAGCCACACCTGTTGGTTCAGATAAAACCTATGATGGTGTTGCAGATATGTCGGGTTTAATTATTGACGAGCTTTATAAGCAATACGCTGACGATGCAAAACCGAATACCTATGCTTCAGGTTTAGAAGGTCAAGTGGATGGCGTATTGGAAGAGATCGGTTTTGTGTTTGACGCAGCTACTTCATGGTGGGAAGTGACAGATGCTTTATTTATAGCAGGTTTCTATCAAGAAGCTATGATGGCTCAAAGACATGCTATGCCTGTTTTAGCCGATGTGGCTGCTATTTGTCGTTTGCCAGCGATCGAAGATTTATATGGCAAAATTATTGCACCAACCGGTGAGCCTCTAATTCATGCTTTTTCTCGGATGATTTCAAGTGGTGTTCGTGAGTACCCGATTATTTCTCAAACTACTCGATTTGATTTAGGTGATGCTCGAGTGGTGTCATTGGACTTAGATGAAGTGGCACGTAGTGGGGGGGATGCAGCTAACCGTCAAACTGCAGTGATGTATATGTTGGCACGTTATGTCTTAGCTAGGCATTATTACTTAACTGAAGAAAATGTTGCTGATATGCCGGAGTCATATCGAGTCTATCACCATAAGCGTATTTCTGAAATTCGAGAAGACCCTAAGCGAATTAT
>DMFG01000084.1 GCA_003450655.1 Coxiellaceae bacterium
ATCCGCTCTATCAGAGACGCCCATCAATCGACTTTCTATCGGTGTACAAAGCTTTGATGCTCAACAACTCCAACAACTAGGACGCATTCATAACCCACTCCAAGCTCACCAAGCCATTCAAGGTGCATTGGATGCTGGATTTAAACGCATCAACATTGATTTAATGCACGGCCTCTCCCATCAAACGCCACAACAAGCCTGTCATGATTTACAGCAAGCTTTACAATACCCACTTGAACACCTATCTTGGTATCAACTCACCATCGAACCCAACACCTATTTTCATCACCATCCGCCCCCACAACCTGACCATGACACCCTGTTTGAGATTCAACAACAAGGACAAGCGCTTTTGCATCAGCATGGGTTCAATGGGTATGAAATTTCCGCCTATGAAAAAAATCATCAAGCTTGCCGGCATAACATCAATTACTGGGAATTTGGTGACTACCTAGGTATTGGCGCTGGCGCACATGGTAAAATCACTCATTCAGAAACAGGCAGTATTTTTCGTTACTGGAACATCAAACATCCGAAACGCTACCTGCAAGCGCAAGCACCTTATCAACAATCCCTCAAAACACTACACCCTGATCAGCTACCTGAAGAATACATGATGAATGCACTACGTCTAAAGCGACCCTGCTCATTAGCAGCCTTTGAAGAACGCACCGGGCTTTCTCGTCAACACATTGAGAGCACACTACAACACCTCCATCAAGAGCAACTCATTACACGCGACCCTGACAAGTTTTCATTAACTGAGTTAGGTGAGCGATTTACAGATAACGTGGTGATGGCATTTCTTAATACCTAAAACTGCCCGTCATGGATGAGAAGCAGGCATGGAAGGCTGCTGAAATTGTTCTTGATCTACTGTTTCAAGTTGACTATCTAACTGTTTCGACACAGAAGCTATTTGACGCAAAGAACTGGTAAACTCCGGGCGCGTTTCACCAAAACGATTAGGGTGCCCCGTCCAATGTTGAACAAGCGATGCTAGCTTCATTGGCAGTAATCGACCCTGACTATCCGATACGCTTGCAGCTACACGAGCCATTCGATTTATCTGTGATTTCCGAAACCCTGGACATTCAGTCGTGTATTTTTCTTGAAAAAAAGAATATTCAGCCGATTCAATCTGCCGAACTAACGCTGTCGATCGATTGATGTATTCACGATAGTTATTATTCATTAATAAGCCATGCAATCCTTCCAATTCCTGGTGCAAATCATCAAACATGGGCTCATTTTCAAGTTCAGCCACAAAAAGCCCACTGGATCCTTGGCAGCTTCTCATTACAGCAGCGTTGAATTGATGTTGAGATTGAGATGACTTTTGAGGAAAAAACATAGCGTACCCAGTTTGTGATGATCATGAATCGGCGAATGATAATAAATTTTAATATTGATGTCTCACAATTATTAGTAAGTAACATTCTCTTAAGACATACATAACACTCACAATTTCGCATCATGCTTCAGCGCTCATACCATGTATTACACTTGCCTTGAACCCAAACATCAGCGTAAAATCCGCGGCATGAAAACATCCAACTCAACTAGCACCACACAGGGCTTAATTGCCTACATTTTAGCCACGCTATTTCTATTGTATGAAATGGCGATTCAATCATCGCCCAGCATTATGGCCGCCCCCATTATGCAAGAGCTGCATCTGAATGCAGCCATTTTTGGTACAGCCATGGGTGTGTATTTTTACAGTTACACCCTGATGCAAATACCTGCCGGCTTATTGTTCGACCGAGTATCGATTCGCTTATTACTCATGCTTGCTATTGGTTTATGCATATTAGGCAACTTATTATTTGCAACCACTCATGAAGCCCTATGGTTAGGCGTTGCTCGTATTATTATCGGAATGGGTTCAGCTTTTTCATTTATTGCCGTACTTGTCATTGCCGATCACTGGTTCCCCAGTCGACGTTTTGCACTGCTCGTAGGTATCGCGCAGTTAGTCGCAGCCATTGGCGCCATGTGTGGCGAATTGCCATTATCATTCCTACTCAATCATACTGGCTGGCGTCACGCTTGCACGATACTAGCAGGCATTGGCGTATTACTTGCCCTCGGTGTATTCATAGTGATTCGTGATCAGCGCTCTAAAATACCCATCTCATCACAAGCACGAGTGAGCACGTCATTACTCACCATCATACGTAACCCACAGACCTTATGGGTAGGCTTTTATGCCTTCACCTCATGGGCACCCATCGCCTTATTTGCTGAACTCTGGGGCGTACCTTACTTGATGGATCGCTTTCATGTCTCCAACGTTATCGCCTCAACATGCACCGCAATGATCTGGCTAGCTCTTGCACTAGCGAGCCCTTATTTAGGTTGGTACTCTAACCGCATTGGCAAACGCTGTTCGTTATTACAATGGAATTCCATTATTGGCCTAGTGTGCAGCACACTGATTTTATTGATCACACCCCAGTCAGTCATCATCAATGCTATTTTACTGTTAGGCATTGGCATTGCTGGAGCCGGACAGATTCTCACCTTTGCTGTGGTAAAAGACATTAACGACCCTCAGCATCTTGCAACCGCGATTGGCTTCAATAACATGGCCGTGGTCGTCGGTGGCGCTATTTTCCAACCCTTAGTCGGTCTCCTCTTACAGTGGCATGCCACACATCACGGCTCTGGGATAACGTCCATCTACAGCCTTGAAGATTACACCTTTGCACTAACCGCCATACCATTTTGCTATATTGGCGGGTGGCTTGTGAGTCGCTATAAAATTCAAGAAACCGACTGCATGTAAAAGCGCTTATTTACAACAAGGAGTTACCATGACTATTTCAAGCATTCATACCGATAATGCAGCACAACCGATTGGTCCTTATCAACAAGCTTGTTGCTTTGAAAAGATACTGTGGACTTCAGGTCAAATTGGCTTACACCCCGAAACAGGCACACTAACACAAGACCCTCAAAAACAAATTCAACAAGCACTGGATAATTGTCAAGCGATTCTTCAAGCGGGCAACAGTGACTGGCAACATGTCATCAAAGCAACACTCTTTACCACAGACATGACCCTCATGCCCATCATCAACGACCTTTACACGACACATCTTGGCAGCCATCGACCTGCAAGAAGCTGCGTTGAGGTTAGCCAACTACCCAAAGGCGCCTGCTTTGAAATTGAATTAGTGGCAATACAAAACCCTACCAACTAACACCTAATCTACTGCTGCATTGCTCCAGGTAACTATCGCATATAGAAACTGGAGAGTTTCTTTGACTAACCAGCTTCCACTCAGATTGAATCACACCGGACTTTTGGCTACTGTTGAACCTATCCTGAGATACCAGGAGCAAGTCTCTCAAGCATGCCCTATGCACTTCTACTTTATGCGTATTAGTGTCCAGTACAGTCCGTAATGCATCCCTCACTAACGGCACATCTGATGAGATATGACCATCATCCAATACACCATATTCGGGCACTGCACTATTAAGACAACTCTCTGTGACCTTTAACATATCCACCAATCGACCCAATCTAACTGAACTGCTCTCACAGAATTGATCTAATGAATTAAAATCACTGGTTACACTGACATCAGAGTTATTACGCTGCAAGGGGAAAAATGCCTCTTGATGCATGAAACCCATTTTTTCATAAAAGGCAGATGCTGCTAACACAGACACTAGCTCCTGACTTTTAAACCCACCATGAAAAGCATAATGATTAATAGCCTGGAAGATTTTCCTGCCGGCACCCTGCCCCGGAGTGACTGAGAGCACATGACTCACCCGCATTACAGTAGGGTCTAATACCGTGGATAATTGAGCAACTGCAGTCACCTGACCATTATCATTTTTCAAATACAGAATATCATCATCAGGGGTTTTCGCAGATAAACATAATAGCAACAATGAACCAGCAACATGCTTAGCATTGAGCGCTTCTCGCATCAGTAAATATTGCCTTTTGATCTTCTCCGCTATAAATAATGGTGTTTTATGATCGGTCAGCCAGCATTTTAGCTGAGAATCATCCGCCAAGTACAATGACCCTAAGGGGTCTGACAATTTATTCTGGTCAAGTGAATATAACACCAAAGGCGGTTCAGATTGATTTCTATCAATATCCATAATAGACACTCTTTAGGCACGAAAGTAATTATTTATCAGTGACTGGCACTATAACAGTCCAATATTAATATAATCTTAAATATGTGTTTTTAAATAAACAATCAAGCTCATGAGGGTAATGATAGCGCAGGCAACCTATCAATCTTTTGTTGGCAAAAATCACGGCTCCATTTAACATAAGTGAATAACTCCCATTGACTTAACCGTTTTGATGATGATTCCTCAGACTCTAAGTGTTTAACCGCCCTATCAAATAACCCCAAACTAGAATGAAACAGCTTCCCCTGAGAATCTATCACTTTATCTGAGCGGTTTGCTAAAAATAAAAATAATTGCTTTGCCATATTGATAGATCTAGTTGACATCGAGTCAAACATCATTAAAAAATTCAATCGGTGGACATTCAAAATGAAGATAGTTGACTCAGTTAAACTACTCTCTTTCAATAAACTCATCATTTGATGAAGCAACCACTTACCTAAAGGTGTTTTCACAGTCCCCTTTGACTGAAGCAAATCTGACATAAACAAAACTAAACTATAAGACTCCTGAGAACCATAAGGTTGCTTACCCATGAGTGAAACAACATACCAAATAGCTACTTTTGTAATATG
>DMFG01000050.1:0-1858 GCA_003450655.1 Coxiellaceae bacterium
GTCGAATAGCTTTTCAGGTGTCATCTAAAATTGATTCGCGAACCATTCTAGATCAGCAGGGTGCTGATCAGTTACTAGGTTATGGGGATATGCTGTATCTTGCTCCTGGAACGGGGTTGCCTGTTCGTGTTCATGGTGCTTACGTATCTGATGATGAAGTTCATCGTGTTGTTTCATCATTGAAAGCTCAGGGAGAGCCTTGTTATCTTGATGATGTCTTAAATGATGCGGTGGCTGTTGATCCATCAGGTTATATGCAAGCAGCCTCATCGGGACCAGATGCAGAGCAGGATGAATATTACGACGAGGCCGTTAAGTTTGTCACGCAATCTAGAAAAGTCTCTATTTCCAGTATCCAACGACGTTTTAAGATTGGCTATAATCGTTCAGCAAGTATTGTTGAGGCCATGGAGCAAAGCGGAGTTGTTAGTTCGATGGAAAATAACGGTAGTCGAGAAGTCTTGGCGCCACCACCAGTCTCTTAAGGGGCATTAGTATGCGAATTTGTAAATACGTGAGTTATCTATTATTTTTTTGTTGCTTATCTTCTGCGTGTTACGCTAAAGACTCTGTAGTGATGCTCGAAGGTCTGCTAACAAAATTCGCAACATATACCGCTCATGTAACGCAAAGTACTGTTAATAGTCAGGGTGATCCGATTTCTTCTGCTGAGGGGGAGGTGAAGATTAAAAAACCCGATTACTTTTTCTGGGAAACGCTTACGCCTACTCACCAGCAATTATTCGGCAGAAAAAATACATTATGGGTTTTTGATGTAGATTTAGCTCAGGCTACTGAGCGTCCCGTGAGTGCACCGGGTCAGATGAATCCTGTCGATATTTTAGTGGGTGATGGTAAAGCGTTGAGCCGATATTTTATAGTTAAGCTTCTATCCTCTTCTGCTGGCTCATCGTTGACACAGTTTGAATTGACAGCAAAAGATCCTAATGCATCTTTTTTAGTCATTCACTTGACTTTTAATCATGATCGTTTGGTTTCAATAGTGTCGACAAATAATTTAGGACAAACGACCACTTTTACATTTTCAAAGATTGTTTTAAATCAACCAATTCCTGATAAGGTATTTCTATTCAATGATAAGCAGCCTGGTGTTGATATTATTAAGGCCTCACAACCTCAGGGTTGATGATTGGCAATTTCTGTACTTTATGGTTTACTATGCTTCATTTTTTTCCTGAGGACTTCTGATGCTTGACCCAAAAAAATTGCGTAATGAGACTGAGTTAGTCGCAGAGCAGCTGCGACGAAGAGGGTATAAATTGGATGTTGCTGCTTTTCGCACTTTGGAGTCTAAGCGATCTGATATTCAAGAGACCACACAGGCCTTACAGGCTAAACGTAATCAAAAATCCAAAGCCATTGGTCAAGCCAAGGCAAAGGGTGAAGATGTATCGGCAGTGATGTCTGAGATGGCAACAGTTAATGACCAGTTAAAACAGCAGGAATCTCAATTAGACACCTTGCAGCATGAGCTTGAGGCTTTTCAGTTATTGATCCCTAATATATTGCATGACTCTGTTCCAGCAGGTTCTTCGGAAGCTGATAATGTTGAGATAAGACGTTGGGGTACACCTACGGCGTTAGATTTTACGGCTCGAGACCATGTTGAGCTTGGTGAGCTTACTGGTCAGTTGGATATGGAGCGTGCTGCGAAGCTGTCTGGTTCTCGATTTGTGGTTTTGCAGGGGCCATTAGCACGATTGCAGCGAGCATTAGCTCAGTTTATGTTAGATGTTCATACTCAACAGCATGGTTATCGTGAAGTGTATGTGCCTTACTTGGTGCAATCTTCAGCTTTGCAGGGTACAGGGCAATTACCTAAATTTTCTGAAGATAT
>DMFG01000050.1:2153-2385 GCA_003450655.1 Coxiellaceae bacterium
ATTACCTAAATTTTCTGAAGATATATTTTCAATAGAAGGTGATAGTCAACTGCATCTTATTCCTACGGCTGAAGTACCCATTGCCAATCTGCATCGTCAAGAAATATTAGAAGCAAACCAATTGCCTTTACAGTATGTAGGTCAAACGCCGTGTTTTCGAAGCGAGGCGGGGTCTTATGGTCGTGATACTCGAGGAATGATTCGAGTTCATCAGTTTGAAAAAGTTGAAATG
>DMFG01000050.1:2680-2905 GCA_003450655.1 Coxiellaceae bacterium
CAGTTTGAAAAAGTTGAAATGGTTCATATTGTTCGACCCGAAGATTCCTTTGAGGCGCTAGAGTCGATCGCTTCGCATGCAGAAGCTATCTTGCAACAATTAGAGTTGCCTTATCGTGTTGTGGTGTTGTGTGAAGGTGATACGGGTTTTTCTGCCACTAAAACTTATGATTTAGAGGTCTGGCTTCCAGGGCAGTCGGCTTATCGTGAAATTTCATCTTGTAGT
>DMFG01000104.1:0-160 GCA_003450655.1 Coxiellaceae bacterium
GACTGTCAGGGTCGATCATGAGCCATCGTGTCTCACTATGACCCGATAACACAGCAGCATTGTCATCATAAGCCACGCGAACGTTATTGGGATGTGTGTGCATGGTGTGTCTGATCATTTGAAAGAGCGTATGGGCTTGCTCTCTATCATCTATCGTCCA
>DMFG01000104.1:488-2817 GCA_003450655.1 Coxiellaceae bacterium
ATTTTATGGCGACAATGTTCAGAGTTGACTTGCGAAAACATCATCAGTTCAGCGTCGGTCGGTGATTGTTTAAGGCTTTGGTAGGTGTGTTTTAAATGATCTATTTCGATGTCGTTGAGATTCAAACCTAGGGATTGATTTACTTCTTGAAGTGATTGATTACCTTTTTTGTCTATCCCTATAATTTTAAGCGTTTCTTTGGTGTTTTTTTCTGGGTTTTTTAGGGTGTCTGGGTCTGAGATAATCTGCTCTGTTAGCGGATCGTAGAGGACACGTTGAGTCTCTGATAGGGAAGCTTTATGGGGTGATTGTTCAGAGCTGATCCTATAGAGTGTGCCGCATTCTATATGTTGAAATAGTGGGAGTTGACAGCACTGTGCGATATCCATGGCTTTGCTAGACCAGGCAGAGAGTGTTCCTGGTCGCGGCATGACAACCCATTGTGTTTCGAGTGGTTGTGAGGAAAAAAGGCTGGGCAGTGATTTGGCTTGTAACCAAGCTTCTAATTGTTGGATGTCCTTGGATGAGAGTGATGGGCTGTTGATGATATAGCAGATTGTGCTAGTCAATGCAGTGATGCTCGAATCCATCTGCTGTAATTGCTTTAAGAGTTTATTTAAGCGAAAGGCAGAGTGAGGACTTTGTCCAACAAAAAAATACATAGTTGTCTTTAGCTCAGTTAGTTAGCAATTTTAATTAAATTCACTTTAAAGATAAGCGCTTGGTTAGGGCCAATGGAGCCATCAGGCGTGCCTTGTTCGCCATAGGCTAAAGATGGAGGAATGGTAATGATCCAGGTTGAGCCGACAGGCATTTGTGTTAGCGCTTTTTGCCATCCGGGGATAACCCCGTTTAAAGGGAAAGTTGCAGGTTCGTTACGTTTATAGGAACTATCAAACACGGTGCCATTGATGAGTTTACCTTCATAGTGAACGGTGACAGTATCTGAAATGGATGGTTTGGGACCTGTGCCTTCAGTGATAACTTGATATTGAATGCCGCTGTCTAAAGTTTTAATGCCAGGTTTGGCGGCATTTTCTTCAAGAAATGCTTCGCTAGCAGCCAGGTTAGTTTTAGCTAAGCTTTGACGTTGTTGTTGCACTTTTTCAGTTTGTTCTTTCTGAAGGTTGGAGAGGGTTTGTATTATTTGAGGATCTGTCATTTTTAGGGGAGATTTGTTTTGAACATCGGTCATGCCTTGCATGTACGATTCAATATCAATGTGCATACCATGTGATTGGAATGATTTGGCTGTTTGTACTCCGAGGGCATAACTTTGTTGTTGCTCAGTAGTCATTTTTGCAGGTTCAGCAAGGCTGATGCTACTAATAAATGCAGTGCTAGCAATGGCCAGTGTGAGTAGGCGAGATGTCATAGTCATATCCTGATAAGTTATTAATCGTTAATTTTTCAACGCGCTATAGTAGCAAGACTGGGATGAAACTTCACTGATATTTTGTCGCTATTGTTATTGTGCATAATGATGTTTTTCTTGGAGGGAGTTTCGGTGAGCTTACAGTTTAATGTTATAGTTGATATAATGAGTTTAAGTAAATATTTTATGGTCTATTTTGATGGATTCTACTGAAGACGAAGTGCATATGCGTCACGCCATGGCTTTAGCTGCTAAAGCACAAGAGTACGGTGAGGTTCCTGTTGGTGCTGTTGTTGTTAGGGATGGTGTCGTTATCGGTGAGGGATTTAATCAGCCGATTTCACAATCGGATCCAACAGCTCATGCTGAAGTCGTTGCGCTTCGTGCTGCTGCTAACACGATTAATAATTATCGGCTGCTTGAAACAACTCTGTATGTCACCTTGGAGCCTTGCTTGATGTGTTTAGGTGCCATGATTCATGGTCGAGTGTCTCGTGTGGTTTTTGGTGCTTATGATACACGTTCTGGGATGACAAAACGGTTGCTGTCTGATCAGAATCATCGTTGGTTTGATCGAGAGATAGTGTATGAAGGTGGTGTGTTAGCTCAAGAGTGTTCTGCTCAATTAAGGGGATTTTTTCAGGCAAAGCGTTAGTTTTAATGAGTCATTATTGACGTCATTCGAGTTATGATTTCTTTCGTACATTGATAGTTTTGTTGTTATTGTTTTTTGAGTTCAAAAAATAAACAAACTGATAAAACTGTTTATATTTTGCCATCTCTTTTCATTTTATAGGCACTTCTTCACAGGGTTATCCACAGAAAATGTTAATAAATTAAGAGCTCTTAATGTTTGGTGTTTTCATTGGGTATGTGTCTGGTATCGCTGTTTTTTTCGCGTTAAGATGAAGGCGATTTAATTCAATCTGTCGGTTATTGATTAGGGAGAGGTAA
>DMFG01000049.1 GCA_003450655.1 Coxiellaceae bacterium
CTCAAATGCTTGTTCCAACCAGCAGCACCAACATAGACATAGGTTTCATTGACAGTAATACCCTGTGCTTTGTGCACTGTGGCAGCATAGCCGAGCAATAGGCCATGTGATAAATTATTATCTCAACTGACAGCACCACCAACACACCTGAAAAATTTTAAAATTTCTAATATACTTTTCAATCTAAACAATCTTAGGGGCGGGTATAGATATGGCTGAGCGTTACGCACAAACCTATGACATGGATTTCACCAACATCAGCTATGCACAGTACAATAGTTTAAAATACTTACTGCGTGTGGAATTATTAGCTTTGCAAGCTGATGTGATTGAGAATGATCGCCGTATCTGCATACTAACAGAAGGTAGGGATACCGCTGGAAAAACCTCTGCGTTAAAGTTCATGACTAAAAACCTGATTCCAAAACACTTTATAATTATCCCCTCTTTTATCCCAACAATTGATGAGAATAATAACTGGCTCACAACCTGGCAGGACAAGCTGCCAAAACCTGGACAAATCGCTTTTTTTGATCGCAGCTGGTATTCCAGAGCACTCATTCAACCCACCATGGATTATTGCACTAAAGAACAGTATCAAAACTTTCTAGAGCAAATTGATGATTTCGAGCAATCATTACTTGATCAAAACATGGAAATTATAAAATTATATTTCTCCATCTCATCAAACAATCAAGCTATAAGATTAATAAATCGTAAACATTCGCCCTTGAAATATTGGAAATACAGTGACAATGATGAACTTCTTGCTAACAAATGGGAATTATTTACCAATTACAAAATTAAATTGCTCAATCACACCAGCCAACATAAAACACCTTGGACCGTAATCGAAGCCAATAATAAGCGCAGTAGTCGATTAAAGGCATTGCATTACCTGATTTCAACCATAGACTATGCTAACAAGTCGTTACTGGGTGATTACGCCAAAGCTTCAAAGCATAGTTATGATATTGAAATTGACGGCCTAACATTTAGTGATCTGACACTGGAACAATATGAATTACTGTGCAAACTGTCTGGTGAAAAGACATAACCAGTAGTAGCTTGATTCAGAAATAGGTCTTTTACCTACCAAAACCCTAACTAACTTTAATATGAACTGAGCTTTGTTTTTTATTAGTAGCTGCCTTATCAATAATTTCAGCCAAGCCAAAATCAAGGTATAACGCTGCGTGATCGGACACTTCATCAGGTAATACACAAAACTGATTTACCGTAATGTTTGGCGAAACAAAAATATAATCCGCATACGTTTCGTCCTTATCGTATAAACTGGTTCGTGTGCTAGTTACTTTGAATTCAGCGATCAAGTTTCGCCATTGATCACCTAACAATTCAATACTTTTTGTATCGGGTCGTAAATTAAAATCCCCACATAAAATATGTGGGCATGGCTGGGACTGTGAAAACTCATAAATTAACTGAGATTGCTTCAAGCGATCCGGCGTATCCGTTTTACCCAACCCATTCCATAACCCATGAACATGACTCACCATAAAAGATTGATCTAAATACCGACATCGGGCCCATTGTAAAATACGATCGTGTCGCGCCCCCATACCCGCATAGCGTGGATTGTGATAAATACTGACTTCATCTTCAGCATAGACAACTACCGTGTTTTTAATAAACATGGCTTGCCCATACACGCCTTGCACAACCGGTCGAAAGAAACCTTGGTGCGATGGCAATAAAGCTTGTATTTCAGAAAAAATATTTAAACTTAACTGCCGACGGTCGGTTGAGTTTTTTTGTAACCCTTGGTGATAGACCTCCTGTAGACAAAAAAAATCAACATCACGATAATGATAAATAAGATCTAACAAAGGCTGCTTTACATGCCCACCCCAAATATTCAAACACAGCAGTTTCATCTGATCACCTCATTGTTGATATAACCAGTCAACGCACCATACTGACAGGTTAGTTTAAAAAGGTAGTTCCAACTCTGAATCAATTGACAACAATGCATCACGAAAACAAGCTTGAATCGTATTGAGTTGATCTTGTGTTTCCGCCTCAAAACGAATCACTAAATAAGCCGACGTGTTAGATGGCCGCACTAAGCCCCACCCATAACCAAAGTCAACACGCAGTCCATCCATCGTGATACGCTTTGCTTCTCCAAAGTCTCCACCTTCAATTAATGCTTGCATAAATGCGGACTTTTTCTCTTCTGCCATAGGAAGCTTTAATTCAGGAGTATTAATGCTATCTGGCAACGCTTGAAATAACTCACTGATTGTTGATGACTGAGACGCTACAATGCGTAATACACGCACCCCCACATAGGCACCATCATCGAAACCAAACCACTCATCATTAAAAAAGATATGCCCACTCATTTCACCGGCAAAAGGAGCAGATTCGGCAAGCATGCGTTTTTTAATTAAAGAGTGCCCGGTCTGATTCATAATCGGCTCACCACCCCACTCAGTGATTTTTTGCGGTAAATGATTCGTACACTTAACATCAAAAATAATCTTTGATCCCGGGTGTTGCTTTAAAACATCTTGTGCAAAAAACAATAACTGTCGATCAGGCCAAATAATCTCACCCTCATTAGTGATCAAACCCAAACGATCACCATCACCATCAAAGGCTAAACCCACATCGGCCTGATGCGCTTTTACCGCTGCACGAATATCATCTAAGTTTTCAGGAATAGTTGGGTCAGGATGATGATTGGGAAAATGACCATCAACCTCACAGAATAATTCAATCACCTCACAACCCATAGCGCGGTATAATGCAGGAGCCACCACACCCGCAATACCATTCCCACAATCAACCACCACTTTCAGTGGGCGTTGCAATTGAACCTGTTCACTCACATAGCGAATATAGGGCTCTATTATTTCATGCTCACGATAACCACCCTGTTGCGACGCCACCGTCCAATCATGCTCTGTAATATGTTGATAAAGTGTTTGTACACCTTCAGTACTCAACGTCACACCATCTAATACCGACTTAAACCCATTGTGATGACCTGGATTATGACTAGCTGTGACCATGATCCCCGAGTTAGCGGATAGGGTTTTTGTGGCGAAATACACCAAAGGCGTTGGCACTTGACCAATATCAATAACGTCACAACCGCTTTGGCGTAAACCCACAACCAGCGCTTGTGTAAGCTCAAACCCAGTTAAGCGACCATCACGCCCCACGATAACTTCGTGTCCTCCGGTTTCTTTGATCATGGAACCAAACACTAAACCGATGGCGTAAGCGATACCTGGGCTAACCCCAGATTCATTGACCTCGCCACGAATATCATAAGTGCGAAAAATACCTTTAGGGATCACAGGCGGAAGCCCGTATTGCATTAAATTATTGTCCTGTGCTTCCAAAACCACCGTCTCCTCGTTGCGTTTGTTCGAATTCATCCACAATACTAAATTGTGCTTTTAATACGGGTACGATCACCAATTGAGCAATACGTTCGCCCGGCTCGATCGTATAGGTATTCTCACCGCGGTTCCAACAAGAGACCATCAAAGGCCCTTGATAATCTGAATCGATTAATCCCACTAAATTACCTAATACTACACCGTGTTTATGACCCAACCCTGACCGAGGTAGAATCGTAGCAGCCAAAGTGGGATCTCCTAAATGAATAGCAATACCTGTTGAGATAAGCTCTGTTTGACCAGGCTCTAAGGCTAGTGAACTATCTAAGCAAGCCCTTAAATCTAAACCCGCAGACCCTTCTGTGGCATATTCTGGAAAAGCCATTTCAGCACCAATCCGGGAATCCACAATTTTTAGTTGAACTGGGCGGTACATAATAGGGTCTCCTTAAGATAAAGAGCTAGGCTACCCTGTTTACCAACAGATATCTAGACGATAACAGCGAGCTTCCGGTGAGTACAATTAGCCTTAAATTGATCAATATTTTCCCACACCAAGTTCACCTATTCAAAAGGCCTTCAAAAAAAATAAAATGTCATCACCACAGCAAAACCTCATATTTCAACATGCCCAAAAAAACATAACTAACTGAATTTTATACATTAATCCAAAAAAAGAATACTATCTTCTTCTATCCGATCACATTGAGTATATGGATGATCGATCAACTTTCTACAGGTCGACTAAAAGAATACCGAGAAAGGAAAAATTCAGTTTACAAATTGCTATCGGTTTGGTATAAAACACCGCTTACCAGGATTTAGATAGGAGCCCTGTCATGTCAAGAACATGCCAAGTAACGGGAAAACGCCCAACTGTGGGTAATAACGTTTCTCACGCACACAATAAAACTAGAAGACGCTTTCTTCCCAACCTACATAAAAAACGTATTTGGGTACCTAGCGAACAGCGCTATGTCACTTTACGCGTCTCTGCACGCGGCCTTCGCACGATTGATAAAATCGGTATCGAAGCAGCCATAGAGCGCATT
>DMFG01000157.1:0-215 GCA_003450655.1 Coxiellaceae bacterium
ATTTGATCATGATTAGCCGTTATGCCATCCACGCAATGTTCTTTGAACGATCGGCAGGCATTTGAAAGTAGATAGATGCTTTGTACTGCGTTGTATAGCATGACAGGTTTAAAGACATTCAGTTCAAAGTTACCTTGAGAGCCCGCAAAACCAATAGCTGCGTCATTTCCTAAGACTTGTGCGCAGACCATCGTCATCGCTTCGCTTTGTGTGGG
>DMFG01000157.1:555-4102 GCA_003450655.1 Coxiellaceae bacterium
ATCGATGAGCCTGGTTCATTTTCAGGTATGTGTAATTCCCCGATGCCACAGCGAGGTCCTGAGGCTAGCCAGCGTATGTCATTGGCAATTTTCATCAGTGCTGCAGCGAGTGTTTTTAATACGCCACTCATAAGCACAATGCCGTCATGGGCAGCGAGAGCTGCAAACTTATTGGGTGCAGAGATAAAGGGAAGGTTGGTTTCATTAGCAATATTAGCAGCAACTTTATCGGCAAATTCTGGATGAGTGTTGATACCTGTACCAACAGCTGTACCACCAATGGCAAGCTTAAAGAGTTCACCAAGATTTTTTTCCAGAGCATTAAGAATGCAGTCAAGTTGTTCGACATAGCCACTGAACTCTTGGCCGAGTGTTAAGGGCACAGCATCTTGTAAGTGGGTGCGGCCGATTTTAATAATGTCTGAGAATTGTGTTGCATGTGTTGACAGTGATGACCTGAGATCGGATACGGCTGGAATTAATTGATGAATGATCATTTCAACGATTGTGATGTGCATCGCTGTCGGAAATGTATCGTTGGATGATTGCGACATATTAACATGATCATTTGGGTGGATGGGTGTTTTTGAGCCAATTTCTCCGCCCGTGATTTCAATGGCGCGGTTCGAGATGACTTCGTTGCTATTCATATTCGTTTGTGTGCCACTGCCTGTTTGCCAAATGTGTAGAGGGAAGTGATCATTTAATTTGCCTTCAATCACTTCGTCAGCAGCCTGAGAAATAGCGCTTGCTTGCTCTTCAGTGAGTTTTCCAAGTTTGAAATTAGCTTCTGCTGCCGATTTTTTTAAGATACCGAGTGCGCGAATCATTTCAGGAGGCATGGTTTCACGACCGATATTAAAATTGATCAATGAGCGAGCAGACTGAGCGCCATAGTAGCGATCGCTTGGTACATCAATGCTGCCCATTGAGTCGCTTTCTGATCGTGTGGATTGGGAGTGTTTCATGTTGTTGCCTTATTAAAAAAATTATGACGGATTAAATTGGTGCCCCGAAGAGGATTCGAACCTCTGACCTGTCCCTTAGGAGGGGACCGCGCTATCCAGCTGTGCCATCGGGGCAAAGCCTGATCGAAAGTTTATAGGAGTCGCATTTAAACCTCAAATAGATTCAGTAAACGAAATAATTGTTTAATTTATGATCATAATAAAGGGGTGTATGGTCGATAGATCTAACCTGTTGTCTTTTTTTAGCGCGGTGGGTTTAATGAATTCTACAAAGTTTCATAAGCTTAATGATGATGGTATAGTTTGAAAAGTTTTTATTGTTATAACGGAAGGGTGAGAGCTAATGCGTAAGTATTTTTTTTGGATCATCATTATTCTAGTTGTTATTTTTGGCGCTACTTTTGGATTTCATTTTTTTAGAAATTCAATGATTGCCAGACAGCTCTCCAAGCATGAATCTCAACATCCTGTTGTTTCCACGTTAACTGTTACCAAAGGTTCTTATCAGCCTGTCTTACCTTCAGTGGGTAGTTTAGTTGCAAGTCAGGGTATCGATTTAACTAGCCAGACGAACGGTCAAGTTACAAAAATCACTTTTTCTTCTGGTGCACATATTAAAAAGGGTGATGTTTTAGTTCACTTGGATGATCGTCTCGCGTTGGAAACTTACAATAAAGATAAGGCAATCCTTATTTACGACAAAATAAACTACGAGAGCCAAAAAGCGCTTATCAAAACTAATTCAACTAGCCAAAATGACGTTGACTCTGCAGAATCTACTTACTTGGCTCAAAAGGCTCAGGTTGCACAAGATAAAGTTAATCTAGATTACACGCGTATTCAGGCACCTTTTTCTGGTCTGTTGGGTATTAGAGAAGTTGATATTGGTGAGTACATTACAACTTCGACTCCTCTAGTTTCTTTGCAGCAGCTTAACCCTATGTACGTTGATTTCCCTATGTCATCCGAACTCCTTGCTAAATTCTCTAAGGGTCAGGCAGTCAACGTGATAGTGAGTTCTCAGTCGAAGCGTACTTATACCGGCAAGATTCTTGCAATCAACTCTAGTGTTGATGAGTCTACGCGTACTGTTAATGTAAGGGCAAGTCTCAACAATGATGATGAGTCATTACTTCCTGGGCAGTTTGCCGATGTTTCTGTGTTGTTGCCGGTAGAGTCGAGCGTTATTAAAATCCCTCGCACAGCTATAACATACAGCTTATATGGTAACGCCGTTTTGTTGGTGACTAAGAAAACAGTTGACGGTAAAAGTCAGAGTATTGCTACCGAAACATACGTGACTACAGGTGACGTTGATGGTGATGATGTAGTTATTCTTAAAGGTCTATCAGTGGGCGATATTATTGTCAGCTCAGGTCAAAATAAAGTCACTTCGGGTCAGGTGATTGATATTAATAACTCATTTTTTTCTACAGATGATGCCCAATCATCTAATAAATCTGTAGC
This sequence comes from Coxiellaceae bacterium, assembly GCA_003450655.1. Taxonomy (GTDB): domain Bacteria; phylum Pseudomonadota; class Gammaproteobacteria; order Coxiellales; family Coxiellaceae; genus UBA9148. The sequence goes on from DMFG01000157.1 coordinate 2,991, forward strand.
ACCGCAAAGCTAAGGAATTTACATGGGTAATTTTACTGGTTTTTTTATTCGTCGCCCGGTTTTTGCAACGGTTGTTAGTCTGCTTTTTTTGCTGGTTGGATTGCAGGCAATTTTCACTATGCAGGTGACAGAATATCCTGCAATGCAGAATACAGTGATCACCATAACAACCGCCTATCCAGGAGCATCCGCAGATACAGTGCAAGGGTTTGTTACAACACCTTTGGAGCAGTCAGTGGCAAGCGCAGAAGGCTTGGATTACTTTACTTCCTCTAGTGTTGACGGGACAAGTACGATTACCATCTATGTTAGGTTAAATTACGACCCTAATGCCGCATTCACTAGCGTTTTGAGTGAAGTTCAGCAAGTTGAGAATACCTTACCATCTGGATGTCAGCTGCCGGTAATTACTCAGTCAACCGGTGCTGCCGTATCGCTAATGTACATAGGCTTTAGTAGTCCCGATATGACTTCGGGTCAAATTACGTCTTATCTTACTGATATCGTTCAGCCACAAATTCAAACCGTGAACGGGGTTTCATCAGCAACAATAATGGGTAGTAATACCTATGCCATGCGTGTCTGGCTAAATACACCGCGTATGAATGCGCTGGGAGTGACACCTGCTGATGTCTCTTCAGCATTACAAGCTAATAACTACCAGTCTGCAGGTGGTTTGGTGAAAGGAAAGTATGTTGAAGTCAATATCAGCGCAGATACCAGCTTGACCGATCCAGCGCAATTCCAAAATTTGGTAGTTAAAACGGGGAGTGATGGGCAGCTGGTTTATTTACGTGATGTTGCGCAGGTTGAGTTGGGTGCAACAGCTTACAATAAGTCAGTCTACTTTAACGGAGATTCTTCGGTTGTTATTGCCGTGAATGGAACATCGACTGCTAATCCTCTAACTGTAATTAAGGACGTTAAGTCTTTATTGCCTGGTATGAAAGCGCACTACCCACCCTCAATGTCATCAAATATTGTGTATGATTCTAGTTTGTACATACAAGACTCTATCGACGAAGTGGTAGACACTATTATAGAAGCTGGTTTGATTGTTACCTTTGTTATTTTCCTCTTCTTGGGATCATTAAGGACGGTGTGTATACCTG
>DMFG01000213.1 GCA_003450655.1 Coxiellaceae bacterium
CATTTTCATCAATGTCATACCAGGGCAACGCATTTTCAGGATAGTGACCGTAAAGTTAATCCCGGAGAGCAAACTGCCTATCCCCGAGATTTGCAGCACCCAGATAAAATAGTCCACTCCGACATCAGGACTGTATTTTAAGCCGGATAACGGTGGGTAAGCCAGCCAACCAGCTCTATCCCAGTTACCAACAATCAGCGAAACCATCATGAAACCAGCTGAGACTAAGGTTAGCCAAAAACTTAATGAGTTGAGATAGGGGTATGCAACATCTCTCGCCCCAATCTGCAGAGGCAATACCATATTAATCACACCAAAAATTAATGGCATAGCAACAAAGAAAATCATAATCACGCCATGCTCAGAGAAGAATTGATTATAGTATGCGGGATCCATGTAACCCGTATGCCCAGGCCCGACTGATATAGCTTGCTGGGCACGCATCATCATGGCTTGCACCAACGCACGGATAAACATCACAAACGCCAGCATCACATACATAATACCAATCTTTTTATGATCAACTGTGCATACCCACTCTACCCAGACGTATTTCCATTTTTTAAAATAAGTAATAGAACCGAGGACAAGAAAGAGCCCTAAAAATAAGACACTACCAGCGCCATATAACGTAATAGGGTCATCTGGCAATGCGTCTAGTGATAATTTTCCGAATAGTAAATGTTCTAACATCACGTTCTACCTTATGCTGTTTTATCTGTGGGTAATGAATGTAACCAATGTTTATTCTCCATATACTGCATCATGATGGCATGGAACAATCCATCTGAAACAGAAGAAAAATATTGTGCCGGAGCATTTATAGTAGGCTCGTATAAAGCCCCGTAATTTTCAGTAGTTAATGGTGTTCCAATCGCTTTAACATGATTAACCCATGCTGAAAAATCATCAGCAGACGCCACATGAACAGGGAAATGCATATAAGCAAAGCCATCACCATTTAATTGTGTATTTAAACCATCATAGACTCCAATATTAGAGCTATACATATGTAAGCGAGTCCGCATGCCTGCCATAGCATATATTTGCCCTACCAATTGGGGAATACCAAAAGCACTCATGGGTGCGTCAGCTGTAATTCGAAATTCCACCTGTTGGTTAACTGGGACATATAGATCGTTAATGGTCGCGATGCCTTCTTTAGGATAAATAAACAACCACTTCCATTGCAAAGCAACGACTTGAATGATTTCAGGCTTGCCAGGCTTATCCAGCTGGCGGTAAGGGTCAAGTTCATGTGAGGACTTCCAGACAAACACACCTAGGACAATGACCAGGATCGTTGGAATACCCCACCAAAACAATTCTAGCAATGTACTATGTGACCAATTAGGCTGATATTGCCCTTGACGCTTTGAGGCACGATAACGCCATGCAAAAGCAAAGCTCATGATAATGACAGGAATAACTACAATTAACATCAGAGCAACCGTATCGAGCATTAATTGCAGTTCTTGTTTTGCCACCCAACCTTTAGGATCTAAAAAACCCAAATTATTGGCATAGCTGGCACTAAAAAAACAGAGCCCCAGTAGCGTGTAGAAAACTTTTGTACAACGTTTCACATTCATGTAATCATCCTAACAATTAAACGATAACTGCATATTTATTAATCAATAATACACATCTCAAGGAAGATCTCCCCTGAAGTATTTTCTCGAGACGGTATATACTAAAACAGCGCTTCGGGCAAGTAAAAGCTTTTTTATCATAACGAGATGTTCAAAAAAAGCTTAATGCATATTTCCAAAAGCACTACCAATTTCATTGCTTATAGTTGTGCCCATGTCCTGGCCTTGCTGTTGATAATAACTAGCCCCAGATGTTTCCCCAGCATTAACGACCTGATGCTGCTCTTGAGAAGACATATCAGAACAACCAACCTGTAGCATGAGACAGATCACCACTAACACCCATCGTAGATTCAACAACATACTCGCTCCTTCAATGATTTATTCTTCCATAGCCATTAAGCTGGCATTACCACCTGCTGCTGTTGTATCAACAGACACAGTCACCTCATGACACAGTCGTTGCAAATAATAAGGCCCACCAGCTTTAGGGCCTGTGCCAGACAAACCCATACCACCAAAGGGTTGCAGCCCAACAATGGCACCCACTGTATTCCGATTAACATATATATTGCCGGCATGAACTCGAGAGATAACTTGAGCTACCGTGTCTTCAATGCGACTTTGAACACCAAAAGTCAAACCATACCCTAGAGCATTTAACTGCTCAATCATTTGGAACATGGCATCACGCTGATAACGCACTACATGCAAAATAGGACCAAAGGCTTCTTGTTTGAGCACACTCAAATCATCGATTTCATACGCTTGAGGTGCAACATATGTGCCGGTATCCGGCACTACAGGTACTTGAAAAATTAACCGACCATGCTGCTCAAGATACTGCTGATGTTCGCGCAAATTATACTGTGCTTCAGCATCAATCACCGGGCCAATATCAGTGTCCAACCAGCGAGGATCACCGACCACCAACTCAGCCATAGCTCCTTTTAGCATTGTGATAAAGCTTTCTGCGATGTCTTCTTGCAATAATAAAATACGACATGCAGAACACCGCTGCCGTGCACTGCCAAAGGCCGAATGAATGACGTCACGTATGGTTTGCTCTGGTAGCGCCGTTGAGTCGACTAACATCGCATTTAAACCACCTGTTTCTGCAATTAAAGGTAAGATAGCACCATCATGCTGCGCGAGCGTCCGTTGAATATGCTTAGCTGCACCATTAGATCCAGTGAATAAGACACCAGCAATACCAGGGTCTTGCGTAAGCGCAACACCCACCTCTTCACCTGTTCCTGGCAAGTAATGTAAAACAGCTTTGGGAACACCCGCCTCATGGAATAACTCCACCGCTCGGCGCGCTATTAACGAAGCCTGCTCAGCCGGTTTCGCCAAAACCGTATTACCTGTCACCAATGCGGCCACAACCTGACCGATAAAAATTGCTAAAGGAAAATTCC
>DMFG01000068.1 GCA_003450655.1 Coxiellaceae bacterium
TGGTGATCTTGCTTGCAAATATACCATAAAGTGTTTTAGAGAACGATAACTGACTGTTTCTTAAATGGTCTATTGAACTAGACAGATAAGATGAACTCCCGGTACAATCCCATAGCTAATTTTTTCAAAAGGTATAGAAATGTCATTCAGTAACGATCAAATCGGTATGCTGCAAGCTATGGGTATTGATGTGTGGCATTCGAATGACATAACCACTCAAGCCATGGTACCGGATACTACTGTTGACGATCGTGTTTATTCGGTTATGCAAACGAAATGTCAGGTTTCGGGAGTGAATTGACTTTGGCTATTAGGTGAGACTGAGCCCACAGAGCCTGAATTAATGCTCTTCAAAAAAATTGCTCAAGCGGTGAAGTTGCATGTGATTGATCATCAATCAGTATCCTTGTCTCAAATACAACAATTACAACCAGAGGTGTTGGTTGTATTAGGGGTCTCTGCTTCAGTATTTATCTCAGAAGAGGCACAGACTATCTCCGTCGGTTGGCAAGGTCAGCATGAATTATGTCAACGTGTATTAGTGACGCATGCTTTATCAGACATGTTAGCTCAGCCAGCGTGTAAAAAAATCGTGTGGCGTGATTTACAAGCCCTACAGTCTGCTGTGTCAGGTGGGTAGTGGGATAATGATTCAAAATCAGCCTGTGATTATCCGTCCTATGCTTTCTCGTGATGTGCCAGTGGTCGCACAAATTGCAAAATCCGTCATGCCCTATAGTTGGAGTGAAGCGATCTTTCGAGATTGTTTAGAAGGGGACTATCAGGCTTGGGTAATGGTGCAAGGCTCATTGGATATTGCCAATGCTGTATTAGGTTTTATCCTCTCGTTAGTTCAAGTCGGTGAAGGGCAAATACTCAAAGTTGCAATACGTCAACGAGCTCAAGGGCAAGGGTATGGGCGTCAACTGGTCGAACACGCACTAAATGAAATGCAACAGGGTGTGCAGCGTATTTTTTTAGAAGTCAGAGTATCCAATTCCCAGGCAGTGGCCTTTTATCAGTCAATGGGATTTAAAGCGGTTGGGCAAAGACGGGATTATTATCGTACTGATGATGGTCGAGAGGATGCCATCGTTATGGAAAGGGTAGTAGAACACGGATCAATGTAGCCACAGGATATGTGGTAGAACAACAAAGTGAGACATGATGATTCAGTTAAATAACATTCAAAAATCCTATTACCAGCAGGGTAAGCGGGTTCCCATCATAAGGTCAGTTAGCTTGAGCGTTGATCGCGGTGAAATTTATTGTGTGATTGGTAAAAGTGGTGCAGGAAAAAGTACGTTGTTGCGATGTGTTAATCAACTGGTGTCTATTGACGAGGGTCATATCGAAGTTGATGGTATCTGTGTTGATGGTTTATCGAAGAGTGAATTACGTGATTTTCGTAAACGCATCGGTGTGATTTTTCAACATTTTAATTTACTCGAATCCAAAACCGTGTGGGGTAATGTTGCTTGACCCTTGCAGTTATTAGGGTGTTCAACACAAGCTATTGAAGAGCGAGTTGCGCCTTTGTTAGATTTAGTTGATTTAACAGCACATAAAGATCAGACGCCTAGTCAGCTCAGTGGGGGTCAAAAACAACGTGTAGCGATTGCGCGAGCTTTATCAACTAATCCTGATGTCTTGTTGTGTGATGAACCCACATCAGCTTTAGACCCAGAATCTACGCAGTCGATTATTCAGCTGCTTAAAAAAATTAATCGTGAGATGCAATTAACCTTGCTATGGATTACGCATGAAATGGATGTGGTCAAAGCCGTGGCTGATCGCGTGGGTGTGATGCATGCCGGTGAGCTGGTGGAAGAAGGATCCGTTGAAGCTTTATTTGTTAAACCTAAAGAAGCGATTACGCGCCGACTGACATTATCGTCACTGCATGCTGATTTGCCTGAGATTGTTCAAGAAACATTGCAGGATCAACCAGGTCCCGATTTATCGTTAGTCGCACGCTTGCTCTTCACGGGTGAGGCAACGCATAAGCCCATTCTAACTGAGCTCTATGACGAGCTTCATGTCACTGTCAATATTCTTCAAGCTAACCTCGATCATGTTGGACATGCTGTGATGGGGTTTGTCTTGTGTCAATTTATTGGTGAGCCTGAATTAGTCAAACAAGCGTTGGTGTACTTGCGTGAGCGTAACGTCATGATTGAGGAGATAGGGTATGCTTAATGCAGCAATGATAGCGATTTTGGGATACGCGACGTGGCAGACCTGTGTCATGGTATTGGTTTCCAGTCTATTGGGTGTCGGGTTTGGGTTAGTCGTTGGGATTATGCTATTTGTGTGGCGACATCCAGACTTAAAACCTCGACCTTGGTGTTATCAATGTGTTGGTTTTGTGGTGAATGTCACCCGCTCTGTGCCCTTTATTATTCTGTTAATCGGTATTATTCCATTCACACGTTGGTTAGTGGGTACTTCTATCGGTACAGCGGCGGCAATTGTTCCTTTGGTCATTGCGGCGATTCCTTTTTATGCGCGAGTTGCAGCGTCAGCATTTGAAGAAGTGCCAGGTGGCTTAATCGAAACGGCACATGCTATGGGTGCCACGCAGAGTCAGTTTATTCGTCGTTTTTTATTACCAGAAGCACTACCTGCCTTAATCAAAGGAGCAACACTCACTGTGATTGGTTTGGTGGGGTATTCGGCCATGGCGGGTGCTGTGGGTGGTGGTGGATTAGGTGAGTTAGCCATTAATTATGGTTATCAGCGTTTCAATGTGTGGGTGATGTTAGAAACTGTGGTGATCTTGGTGATTTTAGTGCAGCTCGTTCAGTGGTGGGGTGATCGCATGGCGCGTACACGTCGCGTACTCTCAACCATTATTTTCAGTCTGTTGGTTCTCTTTTCAGGTGGTGCGGTGTCCTTGTGGAACGCACATAGTAGTGAAGCCACTGTGCGTGTCGGTGTGATATCAGGACCTATGCAAGAAGTCATGGCTGTGGCGCAACGTGTTGCTCAACAAGACTATCATTTGCGAATCAAGGTGGTTGCGTTTGATGATTATATTCTTCCCAATACGGCGTTAGCTGATGGTGAAATTGATGCTAATATTTTTCAACACATTCCCTACTTAAATACACAAATTCAAGCGCGTGGTTATGCCCTCACACCACTCGCAAAATTGTTTATTTACCCGATGGGCTTTTTCTCGGTGCATTACGATAGTTTAGATCAATTGAAACTGGATGATCGTGTGGCGATTCCTAATGACCCGAGTAATCAAGGTAGAGCTTTATTGTTGTTGCAAGCGAGTGGGCTGATTACTTTGCGACCGGATGTTGGTTTGTTAGCCACGCCTCGAGATATCGTTCACAATCCTAAGCATTTACGCTTTGTGGAGATGCCTGCAGCACAATGCCCAAGAGCGTTGCCAGATGTCGCGATTGCTGCACTGACCAACGACTTTGTGGTGCCTGCTGGTTTTACGTTACATCAAGCTATATTACACGAGCAGTCTGATGCGCCGTATGCCAATGTGATTGTCGTGCAGACGTCTCGAAAAGATGAGGTTATCTTGCAGACGCTAACGCAAGTGATGCATTCACAAGCTGTGATTGATAAGACCATGGCATTATTTCCAGGCGGCGCGGCTATTGTCGCTTGGTAGTGAGTTAATATTTCGATAGGTCTAGGTTGGAGTTGTTGAGTGTGTTGATGTTTGAGTTGCATCATGACTGTTCTTTGGAGCAGCTTCATCCTTTAGAAATTTTTCGATGATCG
>DMFG01000146.1 GCA_003450655.1 Coxiellaceae bacterium
TTAGCTGGAGCCAGGGCAGACTGTAGCAATCCTTGTATTCCAGAAGCATAGGTTTCGCCATAAGCTCCAGCTTGCTGAGATATAGCCTGTCTTCTGCGCTCTGCTGCTGTCATTCCAGGCTGTGATGCGCCTAATAGTTGAGCCTGTGGCACATAACCAGCGGCTAACATACCTGCACCTAGTCTTGCTTGGCTTTCTTGCTCTTCCCTTGCAAACTGCATAGCGTTCAATATAGCTTGATTTTCTGCTTCTGCTTGAGCTTGCGCTAACGCAAGTTGTTCAGGGGTTCCACCAAACATACCTGTACGAACACCTAACCGCCCTTGATTTTGCAATCGCTGCTCAAGAGCAAGACGATCTCGCTCTCTTTGCGGGGCCATTGCCGCCATCATTCGATCAAAGACCTGCTGCTCTCTTAAAACCTCTTCGGTTGTTCCATCATCCTGCATGACACTTACAGTAGACTTTCCAGCCCGATCAAACATGCCGCCAGCGTCTTCCAAGCGTTTTTCATAGAATGTTTTTTCATCAGGAGACAAGCCCAACCTATAGTCCATTTGTGACGGAATAGTTACGTCTTCTGTTGAAACAGAGCCATCTGGAAACGTGGTTCCTGCTGGTATGATTCTTTCTGCACTCTACTTCTTTATTCTTAGAGCTATTTTGTAGTAATAAAACGCCCCACTAATCATAAAAAGATACAAACAACACCTACAAATCAACGTAAGCGTCACACGAACTTCACACTAGCCAAATAATTCCAAACTGCTAGCTTTGTATTTTTAATTAACAAGGTGATTTTAATGTCAAAGCCTCTATCTAAAAGCGAATGGAAATATTGGTGTAAAGAATTTGGTGAGTCACATCAAACTAAAATTAGTTTTTGTCGTACTGATAATCTTAATTATCATCAATTTCTGTAATGGTTTAAAACATTTAGTAATAGTCCAAATGAACGCATTCCTATGAAAATAGCTAGCTCAGAGCCGCCATTAGCTACAACCACCACCAACCTCTCAATGTATAAGAAGCACACTAACACGCAAGTCAGAAAAAAGTACGAAAATACCCTGCAATCAATATACTCAAGCATGAGAACAACCAGCCAACGATTTAATGAGGTCATAGAATCGCCACCTAAAAGAACACAACTGCACATTTTATCTAATATTAAATGATCAAGCGAAGTATGCTAGATTAAAAAAACTCTCGCGCACGAAGATAGCACGGACATTTAGTTATGAAACACAGAATCCAAAAACCCATCAATACATCCTATACCATTGGCTTTATCATGGCGGTCATCGCAGGATTTTCAGATGTATTTGGCTTTATTGCATTACATCAGATATTCACCGCACATATCACTGGCAATATCGTGATGGCAATTTCTTATGCTATCTACCATATCCCTGGCATATCGCCCAGACTAATAGCCATCCCGACATTTGTTATCTTTGCAATTATAGCGACCATCATCATAGAGACTCATGGGATTTCTAAATTTGCTTTCAGGATATGGCTAGCTATAGAGCTGCTACTCTTTTTATTACTCATGTATCTTGGCATTGATTACAGGGATCACTTTGTGGTGACCACAAACACGTTTACTATCATTGCTATGCTTCCCGTCACTGCGATGGCCATCCATAACACACTCATGAAAACCTATCTTCGAGGCATTCCTGTATTCACTGTCATGACAGGCAACCTTTCACAATTAATTATCAGCGCCACATCATTAAGCTTAGGCAAAAAAAATATTCAGCCCGAACATCGCCTACAAAGAATACAAGAGATAAAGAAGGTAGGTAATATCATTCTAGGGTTTATTACAGGAGGACTTATCAGTACCACCTATGCCTATGCAGACTTTTATGCAATATCGCTATTGATTCCTTTTTTTATCGCCGGAATTGTTATTGCATAGTAAAACCCTAAATCGCAGAAGATCGTCTAGATTAGCCTGAACTTTACTTATGGAGATAAGCCTTTTTCTAGGTCATCAACATCCTTACGCTCTTCATCGCTGCCTGATAGTCTAAAATAGCGATGATCACTAGATGACTCTTCAATAGATGCCAATTTATCAACAGACTGTATAAACAACATACCAGTTGATTCTATCACCAAGGCAACAATGTCGAGAACTGGTAGCCATCCTTCATAGTTAGGCTCAACTTTGAAATAAAGCTCATGGTCCGCTACAAACACAATCGTTGATGCCACTGCTAATAGTGCCAACCAAGGCACAAATTTAAACTGATCAAACGCCGTATCGACTTTAGGAAAACCCAAGTAATAATTATCAGATTGTGAATTGAGGATAGCAAACAAGGTGATAAAAATAATCGGCTCATAGAATGATAGATTCTCAACAAACAATGACACAACAGCACTAGAACCCACCATTGAAAAAGCACCTGTCCTAGCCTTACCCCAAAAGTTTTTCCAAAGTCTCAAAAAGACCAAAGGATTATCAATAAACTTTTCTAAAGAGAAAGCCGACTCCCTCATCGGCTTATCACAAAAATAAGTCACTCCAAATGAAAGTATCGCAACACTAATACATAGAAGAACGGCGGTATCATTACTTTGTTGAAGTTGCTGAGAGAGAGCATAGGCCCAAACGTTCATCAAGCTAAAACTGTATGATGCAGCAAAGTAACTCATAGCGTTCTGATAGTCTGATGCCCCATGTAAAATCGAATAACTCATCCCAACACTGATTAAGCCCTGGGCAATCAGTTTAATGTTGGGACTCTCTGTTTTAGCTGACCATGCAATCAATACCGCCGCGGTATTAAACACTGCAGAAAGTCCGGTATACCATAAATCATTTATATTGGGGTCTTTAAACAATTGTTTAATCATCTGGTCGCTCCAGAGAGACTCTGGAGCGCGAGTAACTTCTTCTATTGGATTTAAAGGCTTTTGAATATCAGTTGTAGCACTCATTACACCACCTCATAGAAGTAATTTCCGATAGTATTAGTGTTTACCTGTATCATCATACAATTCATCTCACCTAAAAATATCCATCATTAATCGTGTCAAACAACATTACCAAGTACAGATGATTGCTCACTACAGTTATCCTCTTCAGATTTATCGTAAAACGGTGCAATAAACCTTGACGCACCAAATACTCCTACACAAATACCCAAGTTTTGAGGAAGAAAGCCATCAAGAAATTTGCTCAGTGAATCGAAAGACATTGCTGGTGATCCCTTGAAGATACAAATTCCTGCAACTACTAACCCTAAACCTTCGAGTGATTGCATGGTTTTTAAAGAAAGGTGTTGTCCTGTTAAATTAGACAAATGTTCTGGCGTCAGCACATGAGTAAGAAAAGAACCAGCCGCAACAACATCATAGGTTTTTAAACTGGTCACCATTGAGTAGACCGCAAAACTTGCCATTACCGTTGTCCATTGATTAATTGCATCAACGCTCTTCAATGGCCAAAAACGATTGTACACTTGAGGTGTAAGTGCTAAAGCCCACAATGCCGGAGCAAAAATTGATGATGATGGCTGATTATCTTCAAAATGATTATACGTGTTATAAGCTGCATTCATCACAGCAAAAGACGCTATACCATTAATTCCAGATTGCCTATAGTCCAAGACACTAGCTTTAAACCACTCACCCCAAGTTCGATGATTATACCACTCGCTCCAAGTTCGACTCGTTACATCATTGGCAGCTATACTTGAAGACTGATTTTCTGGTAACAAAGGATTTTTCATTTTTTCAATTCTCTCTATTCATTTTCACGAGGCCATCATAGTAGAGAAGTCACGGTTTAACTAATCAGTAAATCCAATGAGTATCATTGATAGAATCTATTGCTGAATATAAATATTCATATTTTCAATAATATACGAAAATAAATACCAACAAGTAGTACAAAAAACAACCTAATCCACTCATGATCTAATTTTTTCTTAAGAAAAAATGTGGCTCTTTTGTGCGCATAATAACTGCGTTTTACCCTGAGAGTATCAAAAAAAGCATTCCTGGCTATTAACGTTTTAAAGATGGCATGTAGCGCATTAGACACGTTTCACCCCAAGCACCGCCTTTGTCCCATTTAAAGAAACCCACTTCCAAAAGATCTTTTGTAGTCGTGCTCATTGAAGAAAAGTCGGTCTCATAACCAGCCTCATCCACCTCCATTAACCTACCCTCAACATCGACACAAAAACCAAAACCCTCATACCATGACATGCTATTAGTGGCGCTCTCCAACACTACATCATAACCTAAAGCATTGGATAACCCTTGAATGAATCTTAAGCAAGCTGTTCCAATACCTTTTTTTAAACAAGAATTCCTTACCGCTAACACCTCTAAAACGATTTCCTCAGAAGAAAAAGTCACACTCATCAATGCTTGAACCTCTTGTTGATTTTGACAAACAAACATTCTATGACACATCACATCATCATTAATTTCAGAATCATCATTCCACGATGAGGTATAGGCATGCTGATGAACAGTGTCATGGAATAATTGCCATGCATGTATTGACTGCCTTATAGCCCTCAGATGTCTATATTTTTGTTTAAATGCTGATTCACCAAAAAATCCTAAACAGGTATCTGCCTCATTCTTGCTGATATTGAGAATATTACTTTCCTGATTAATCAACCCACTGATAGTATCGATGTCCTTTATTGAGACAAGATCAAAAGCATATGGATACACTCCACCTAGAGAGTCATTTATCTTTGTCACTAATTCTTCTAGTTCTTTAAATAGTAAGGGCATCTTTCACCATTAAAAAAGGCGCCAAATTGGCGCCTTGAATACGTTCAAACTGTGGATTAATTACGATTACCGAATAAGCGTAAGAAACTTAAGAACAGGTTGATGAAATTCAAATACAAGCTCAACGCACCGCTGATGACCATTTTACCTTGAACATCAATTGGAGCTTCTGGAGAAAATGACATTTTAATACGTTGGGTATCATAAGCTGTTAAACCA